>JAPKZT010000150.1 GCA_026393655.1 Actinomycetota bacterium
AACCAACAGGTTTTGTCGGATGAACTGTTTCTGGTGTGTCAATACCGATCAGTCGTACAGTCTCGATTGTGCCTTGCAACCGCAGAACAACTGTGTCTCCATCGATAACTCTGATCACACTTGCGACATCACTCGGCAATTGCTGTGGGCTACTGCACGAAGAACTCAACGACGAAACGATTGCAAGCATCAGAAATATTTGCAACAGCCAATTTTTCGTAAACCGGTGTTTCACAAACTGATGTGTAACACAATTTGCGATTATGGTTGACAGATATGGAAAAGCCCTCAGAATTCGGATTAGGCCGCGTTGGCATCTGGACATCAGCACTTGATTTGCAACCGATGTCTAAAGCAAAAGAAGCAGTAATCGAACTTGAAGAACTTGGTTTTCGTTGCATCTGGGTGCCAGAGGCAGTTCTTCGTGAACCGTTTGCGTCTTGTGGCGTATTGCTTGAGGCGACCAAGAAAATCACAATGGCTACTGGTATCGCTTCGATGTATGCGCGCAGTGCCGCAACGATGAACGCCGGCTGGCAAACACTTACAGAATCATTTGGCAATCGTTTTCTTCTGGGTATCGGCGCGAGCCACCAGCACCTCGTCGAAAAAGTTCACAAAGCTAGTTACGACAAACCGTATTCGGCAATGGTCGAGTATTTAACCGCAATGGATAACGCGTTATTTTTTGGTGCTGCGCCAACGGTTGCGCCACGGCGAGTATTGGCTGCACTCGGCCCGAAGATGCTGAAACTTTCGGCAGAAATGGGCGTCGGCGCTCACCCGTATTTTGTGCCGGTTGAACATACGAGTTTCGCCAGACAGATTCTTGGACCAGATGCATTGCTCGCACCAGAAATCGCCGTCGTATTCGACACAAATCCGCAGACAGCGCGCGAAACCGCAAAAAAATTTATGTTGACGTACAACCGCTTGCCGAACTATGCCAACAATTTATTGCGTCTTGGTTGGAAGCAAGAAGATATTGCCGGCCCGGACAAGATGCCAAGTGACGCAATGGTCGATGCAATTGTTGCCTGGGGCACACTTGAGACAATCACAAGTCGGATCACAGCTCATCTTGATGCTGGTGCGTCGCACGTATCTGTGCAGGTTCTTGTTGCCGATCAGCTCGCGTTGCCAATGAGCCAGTGGCGCGAATTAGCAACCGTGCTAGCTAATTTCGGCTAACGCGAGATTAACGGAAAGCGTTCGTCAGTTAATAAATCGCCGGGGCGCAGTGAGTTTGGTTCGAGTGGTGGCGAAGTCTTCCATGGGCGAGTCGCCCAAACTGCGTCTGCGTCAACGTACCGAAAACTAATAACGCGGCGGCGGCCTTCGTAGTCAGTGGTCGCTGGGGCGCTGTGCAGCGTTCGAAAGTGAAATGCGACGATGTCGCCTGGCATCGCTGCAAAACTTTCAATGTCTGTTGATTCGTCTAGTAGTTGCGGCTCAGGAAATTGTTCGTAACCGCGAGCATGATTGACATATGCAGTTTGATCCACAAACCTTCGCGGAATAAAATTTTTATCGAAGTCTCGTCGCGATTTTATTGTCCGCAGTGCGATTTTTTCAGGAATCGGATCAAGCGGTACCCACAAACTCACATTGTTGGTTGAATTGACGCCATAGTACGGATCGTCGTTGTGCCACGGCGTGACCTGGTTGTTACCGGCCTCTTTGACTAAAACATGTTCGTGAAAGAAACGGCCCGAGGTTGTTTGCATTAGTTCGAGTGCTATTTGTGGAAGCGCGCCAGTCAACGCGTGGTTTTTGTAAGCGTCAAATCGCGACCAATTTACATAGTCGTCAAAAAACCGTCCCTGCTTTGAGTTGGCCGCATATTCGTTGGCCCATGGCCCGGGTGATTGCATGTTTTGTTCAACTGCAATTGCAAGTTCGCCAAGCGCCTTATCATTGAGAACACTTCTCAACACGACAACGCCATCATTTTGATATTTTTCTACATCGCCCGCAGCGACTAAATTATTTTGCACGGTCTAATACGCACGGTCTAATACGCACGGTCTAATTTGCACGGTCTAGTTTTATACGCCAAGCGTACGAAGTTGCAGTTTGCGCATTCCTGCAAGCCAGCGCTGATGCTCGGTTGCTTTCTTGGCGACAAATTGCGCTACTTCGGGATGCGGCAAAATCAAAAAAGTTTCTTCACGAAGCGTCGCCACAACAATTTCGGCGACTTGCTCTGGTTCGAGCACAACACCTGAAGCGCGCACAACATTGCCGTTATCTGCTGCCATTGCTTCATCGGAGCGTCGCAACATATTTGTGTTGACACCTTGCGGACACAGGCAACTCACGCGCAACCCACGGTTGCCATAAGTGATCGAAAGCCACTCGGCGAATGCCAGCGCGGCATGTTTTGTCAGTGAATATGGCGCAGAACCAATTGCAGTGAGCAAACCAGCAGCCGACGCCGTGCTTACGAAATATCCATGACCAGCCTCCAGCCAATCGTCAATTAAATATTTCACAGCCCATCGGTGGGCATGCACGTTTATTGCAAACGATGTGTCCCATGCGTCTTCGGTGGTTGTGAGATCGGTGCCCATCGCCACACCCGCATTTGCATAAAACAAATCGACAAATCCTAAAAATTGTTTCGACTTTGCAACCAGATCTGCATTCGCATGTTCAGTGGATAAGTCACACGCAACGGCGAAAGCCGAATTCGGTCGCTTGGCGTTTAGTTGCGAAACTACTTCATCCAAAAGTTTTTGGTCGCGATCAGCCAGAACTACGCGCGCACCCTGGCTATGAAATGCTTCAGCAACTGCTTTTCCGATGCCATTTGCGGCGCCGGTCACAACTGTATTTTTATTGGCTAAATCCATATTGTGATGTTACGCACAAGCAGGGCACCGCTACCATTCGGAAAACTGTGCTTGTAATAACGATGTGACATGCTTCGGACATAATTAGAGGGCAAAGCCGTCGCCGAGTGTGTTAGTCGCACTAGCCTTCGGTTCACCAGCTAGATAGTCAAAATAATTTTAAAAATTTATCGAGAGGTTAAAGCACATGACAGATTCACGTGAAGCAGCAGTCATTACCGAAGCCCTTGGTGTAATTGATAAGGCACTTGGCGAAATGTTGCAGCGCGAATTGGTTTCAACCGGCGAAGTTGCTGATCTGTTATTAGATGTTCGGTTGTTGTTGACAACCAGCGCAACCGCTTCTACACCTGAGGCGTAATCTTCACGCGCTTGGGCGCGGGGTTTAGAAAAACAAAATTGCGAGGTGGACAAGCAGACCCATCGAACTACCGATCAGAGCACCGGCAAAAATATCGGTGGCGTGGTGAATGCGCACGGCGACTCGGCTGGTGGCGACGATAACTGCGAACACAAACCATGTGGCAATTGCAGGCCAAGTTGACCAGCGTGTCAATACGACGGCTGCAAAAAAAGCAGAACTTGCGTGCCCACTTGGAAAACTCGAAGTTCGAGGTTTGCGAATTTTAAATCGCGTGTCACCTTTGACGGTCGGTCTTTGGCGCTTGAAAAACGGTTTGATGCCCTGATTAAGTATCAGGCTCTCGACGCCCATTAGCGCCGAAAGAATTAGTGCTTGCTTGGTGCGGGTGTGATCGGTAACTGCGCGCACGATGCCGACGATGTGCCACAGCATGCCGAAGTCGCCAAGCGCAGTGGCCGTTGTGAACAACCAGATGGTCGGTTTGAAATTGCGAGTCGGCTCTAAAAATTGATCAATTCTCAGATCAACTGCGTGCAATTTCGCGCGACGAGACTCGTTCATGAGATATTTCTAATCTCTTGGAATCACTGGATATAGTTCGGGCGCTTTAATTTTTGCCTGCGAGTCGTCGCCGCCAAATTCGGGGCACCATTGCTTGAAGGCACAAAAATTGCAAAGCCCAGATTTGTTGGTGGCAAAAACGCCCGACTGACAAGACTCTGCGATTTGGTCGAATGTTCTATTTGCTGCAGTCTCGCACTTGATATTTGATTGCGTCGTGACTTCTACTTCTATTGGTGTGCTCGACTTTAGATACATCAGTCGAAGTTTTTTTGGCAGTTCGCCGCGTACACGCAAACATAAAGATGCGTAAAGATGCATGTTGTCCATTTTGTTAGCGCCAAATCTTGCAGATGGTGTCTTGCCAGTCTTGTAATCGCTAATAACCAGCTGATCATTTTCGTCGTATTCAAGCCGATCGATGATTCCGCCAAGGACGAATTTACCAAAGTCTGCTTCGAGTTTTAACTCAAGGCCGATTACTTTTGTGTTTCTCGGGTTCTCCATGCGGTAGTAGCCATTCAAGATTTCACGCGAATCTTTGAAGAATGCGTCGCGAGCATCGTCGCTCAGGCCGAGTGCTATAAATCTGACTGATGATTCGTATTGAGTTTTAGTAATTTCGAAAGCTTCACGAGCGGCTTCTGGTGTGCGCATTTCTGAGTCGTGGGCGAGTAACAACTCGAGCACTTTATGAACGAAGTTACCTTTAACTAAATGTACTTGCGGCGGCTCAGGAAGTTTTTCAATTGAGACAAATCGAAATTGCATTGGGCAAGAGCGAAAACTACTAATCCTCGACGGTGACAGGGTTAATGGGATTGGATAAATAGGTGCTGTCACGACACGATCAATCTACGACATACTTTTTAGCAGCACTAGTTTTTAGTAAAACTGTCATTTTAAGAAGTGAGCGCATCAACTTCTCGCACAAGGTCAGCAAGGCGGTGAGGCTGTTGCATCGGTCCAAAGTGTCCAACATCTGACCATTGGATGAACTTTGAATTTCGAATCTCTTTGGCAATTAATTCGGACCATGCAGAAGGTTGGTTCGGTGCAACGGCGCCGGCAACGATCCAGGTCGGCACTTGCAACAAATGCAACCGTTCCCAAGTTTCGTGCGATGCGCCGGTTTCGTAAGTTCTGGCCTCATGTTCTGGGTGGCATTTAAGAACAACGCAATTTTCGTTAGTTTCGGCAATCTGCGAATCTCTAAACCCATAATCAACATAAGCGCGTAGAGATTTTTCGTTGAACACATTCATCGGTGGTTTCGAAGAATAATTCGCAAATGCTTCGTCTCGTGACGCAAATGTCGTACGCCGTCGTCGGGCACCTTCGACCAATGGGCTGGGCTGGTGCGGTGTCGTACTCGCCTCACGCATTGATGCCGGAAAGATAATCGGCTCATAAAGAATTAATGCCTTAAAAAGTTCGGGCTCACTTAAAGCTGCCATGGCCAAGGCCGCAGCACCCATTGAATGCCCAACAGCGATTATCTGATTGTTGTTTTTCAGAGATCTGGCGACTGCGAGAGCGTCGTCACAATAACTTTGCCAGTCGACAGCCCAGTCTTTGATTAATAGTGAATCGCCGTAGCCCCGATAGTCAAAAGATGTACACGCGTAGTCGCTTTGCAATGTCTCAACTACCGGATCAAAACATCGACCATGAAAACCTGTGGCGTGAGACAGCATCACTGCGGGCTTTAAGTCTTGTTGCGATGATTGATTTTCGTCTGCAAAATCGTTGAAACGACCGTATTTATAAACACTTAATTCAACTAAATCGGTAGATGCGATGTGTTCGGTGATCAACGAGATGTTTTTCATACTATTGCATTAGGTCTGTTCGTTGCACTATGTTATGACGATGCCTACAAAACGTACACCTGCAAAAAAAACAGTCGCCAAAAAGACTGCCTCCAAGAAAACAGCCGCTAAAAAAACAGCGGCGAAAAAAACAGTCGCGAAAAAGGCGAGCAGTCCTGCTAGGCCCCTTCCCAAGATCAGTGATCTCAAAGCAACTGCAAATCGAGTAGCAGCATCCAAGGAACTAGGTAAGAAGTCTGGTGTGAGCAGTGCATCTCGAACCAAGTCTTCGGCAGGCACGGCACCAGTTGTTGATCTTGCTAAAGCATGGGATGCTTTGGTCAAATGGTTTAAAGAACTCGTAGGTCAAAAATAAACCAATTGTTTTTGTTGCGTTCAGATATTTCTGACAACTAGTCTGTGGCAATGGCCACAGCTAAACGAAAAACAGTAAAAAAAACCACTAAGAAATCAGTAAAGCGAAGCGCTAAAAAGAGCACGCGTAAAGCAGCCAAGAAAAAAACTGTAAAAAAGACAGTTAAAAAGAGCACGCGTAAACTTGCTAAAAAGAAGAGCCCAAAAAAGAGCGGTAAAAAGACGGTTACGAAAAGCGTAAAGAAGCGAGCGACAACAGTTCGTAATCCATTGCACGCGATTAAAGATGTCGGTGGAATTCTCCGTTATCACGCCAAGAAACAGCCGAACGCAGTTTCTCTTGTGCTGGGCGAACGCACACTTACTTGGGCGCAATTGCTTTCGCGTTCGGCACAAGTTGCACAGGGTTTAAAACGAGCAGGTGTAAAAGCCCAAGATCGTGTCGCGTTTTTAGACAAAAATGGCATGGAGCACTTCGAAGTTTTCTACGGCTGTGCGTTACTCAACGCAGTCAGTGTCGACGTCAACTGGAGACTTGCCGCGCCTGAAGTTCTGTTCATTGTTAATGACTCGCAGGCAGAAGTATTAATTGTCGGCCAAGAGTTCGTGCCAGTACTTGATGCAATTATTAGTGAGCTTTCGCTCGTAAAAACAATCATCGTGATTGGTGGACATTCGGATCATGATGACTATGAGCGATGGGTCAACGCGCAATCAGCAACCGATCCAAAGGCGCCAACTAAGAGCAGCGATGTGGCGTTTCAGTTGTATTCAAGCGGTACCACTGGTCGACCAAAGGGTGTGATGTTGACTAATGATAATTATTTTACGCTACTTCCCGCTGCGCAAAAAATTTGGCTGTTGTCTGAAACAACAATAAATCTTGTGGCAATGCCACTGTTTCACATCGGCGGTGGCGGCTGGGCAACTGCGGCACAATATTGTGGCGCGCGCTCAATAATTATGCGTGATGTTAATCCTGCAGAAATAGTTGCGTGGATTGAGAAGTATCGAATCACTCATGCGTTTATGGTGCCGGCGTTGTTGCAGTTTGCACTTTCAATGCCGAATATCGCAACGACTGATTTCTCGAGCCTCGAACTAATTGTTTACGGTGCGTCACCGATATCTGAAGCAGTTCTTGAAAGTGCGATTAAAGCATTCAAGTGTCCATTCATGCAGGTCTATGGGTTGACAGAAACGACTGGAGTAGTGACGGTTCTCGGACCAGAAGATCACGACTTGAGTTCAGCCAACAAAGGCCGCTTGCGTTCGTGCGGCAAACCGTTTACTGGCATCGAGTTGCGAATCGTAGATTCTGACACCGCTAAAGATGTTCCATTGGGGGAAGTTGGCGAAATTTGGATTCGGTCTCGCCAAGTAATGAAGGGCTATTGGAACATGCCTGAAGAAACTGCAAAGTCAATCGTCAAGGGTCGGTGGTTTAGGTCAGGTGATGCTGGATACTTCGACAAAGACGGATACGTTTATATTTTTGACCGAGTTAAAGACATGATCGTGTCTGGTGGCGAAAATGTTTACCCTGCTGAAGTTGAGAATGCGCTGATGGCCCATCCGGCTATCGCCGACGTTGCCGTAATCGGTGTGCCCGACGAAAAGTGGGGCGAAGTACCGATGGCGCTCGTCGTGCGAAAGCCAGACACGCAAGTCACTGAGAACGAGATTCTTACATTTGCCCGTGAGCGACTTGCTGGGTTTAAGACTCCGAAGACAGTTGGCTGGGTAGAAGTTTTGCCGCGCAATCCAAGTGGCAAGATTCTTAAAAAAGATCTTCGTGAGCCATACTGGAAGGGTCACACTCGCCGAGTGAATTAACTCAAATTTACGGTCCCTTAAAATCGGCGCGAAAGAGATTAAAAATCTATGAAATTATCAATGATGATTAACTACATTTCCGATTTTCAAACAACTGCCAAGCGAGTTGTTGAACTAGAAAAAGTAGGTCTTGACATTGTTTGGATCGCCGAGGCATACAGCTACGACTCAATTTCGCAAGTTGGTTATTTGGCTGCGGTTACAGAACGCGTGCAAATTGGTACCGGCATTATCAATGTTTATTCGCGCACTGCTGCATTAACTGCAATGACGGCCGCTGGTTGTGACTATGTCAGCAATGGTCGATTTATTTTAGGTCTCGGTGCTTCGGGGCCACAAGTTATCGAAGGCTTTCACGGCATGCCATATGAAAAACCGATGCAACGAACAAAAGAATACATCGAAGTTTGTCGCGAAATTTGGAAGCGTGAGAAGCCACTTAGCTATGACGGCAAGACTGTACAAATTCCGCTACCTGCTGGTCAAGGCACCGGATTAGGAAAGCCGCTGAAGTTGATTAATCACCCGGTTCGGTCAGAGATTCCTGTTTGGTGGGCATCACTTAAAGATAAAAGCGTTGAAGCAACTGCCGAAATGGCAGATGGGTGGATGCCGGTTTTCTTTTTGCCAGAGAAGTTTCAAAATGTCTGGGGTAAGGCGCTTAAAGCCGGTCAAGCAAAACGTGATACATCTATGAAGCCACTTGATATTTCTGCAGGCGGGATGTTGCATATTGATGAGTCGCTGACACCCGAAAAACAAAATGAGATTTTAGATTTCGCTCGCCCAAGTTATGCGCTGTATGTCGGCGGCATGGGCGCACGTGGCAAAAACTTCTATAACGATATTTGTCGTGACTACGGTTACGAAAAAGAAGCAGTCGAGATTCAAGATCTTTATCTTGAAGGGAAAAAGATAGAAGCCTCTGCTCTGATCCCGACCGAGTGGCTACAGTTATCGAATCTTGTCGGGCCAAAGAGTTTTGTCAAAGAACGACTTGGTGCATTCAAAGAGGCCGGAGTCACTGTGTTGCAAGTCAATCCGGTTGGTCCAGACCCAGTGCGCGAAGTTGAAATTCTCCGCGGAATTATTGACGACGTCTGAGTTCTTCGCTTAACTTCTGTCTAACGCTGCGAGTTGCAAACAAATAAATTAACGAAGCGCAAATTGCGAGCAATGCAAACACGGCAATAGTGCCGCGTGCGCCAATGTATTCAGAGACAACTCCTGCGAGCAAACTACTCAACCCGAGTGACAAAGTAATTAACGCAAAGTCGCCGGCAAGAACCCGACCACGCATTTCATCTGGGCAACGCATTTGCAATCCATATGTCGAAAGTGTCCATTGCGCGCCGCCACCCAAGTGCGCAAAACCGATACAAACGCAGGCGACTATAAAAAATGGTGAGGCAGCAGCGGCGAGATATCCGCCTGCAAAGCCCAGGCCAGCGACACCGCAGACGAGGATCACTTTTGATAAATCATTCTTGACGAATCGCGCCGCTAATAGCGGCCCGAGAGCACTGCCTAATCCGCGCAGTCCGAGCATGATTCCTCGACCTGCGTCTCCACTTTTGAATGAATCGGCCGCAAATACTGCAAGTTGGCTGACAACGCCCGCGCCGATTGCAAATGTCATCTTCGACATCAACAGCGACATGATTACTGAGTCAGATTTAGCGAGGTGCAGTGCTTCGCGCATATCTGAAATCGGACGAATCCTTTTGCTGTGACCTTCCGCCCGTGCTTCTTGCATTGGGCGAGTTACAAGAGCGATTAACCCAGCAGCGACTACAAAAGTTGCAATGTCGGCGATGAATGCTGCTTGACGACCAAAAATTTGCGAGAAGATTCCGCCGATACCGGCACCAACTGCCAGCATCACACCCCAACTGCTGCCGAATAAAGCATTTGCTTGGCGAAGTTCATCGGGGTCGCGAGCCAAGTTTGGAATCGCAGCTTCAAGTGCTGGACGCACGAAAGAAGCAAGTGCTGCGATCATGCTTTGAGCGACAAAAGCAATCCACACACGCGAGTCGCCAATAAATAAGAATCCACATGCAGCAATTGCTTGAAGAATCGAAACAACGATTAATACTTTTCGGCGATCGTGTTTATCAGCAACTGGACCGCCGATCGGTGAAGCCAAAAATGATGGTAGTGAAAATGCAACTAATAATAGAGAGACTAAAAATTTTGAGCCAGTCAAGTCTTGAACTAAGCCTGCGAGTGCGACAAATGTAAACCAGTCGCCGATGAACGAAAGATTCTGAGCCACAAAAAGCAGTCGTAGTTCGCGATTTGTTTTTAGAACAGAGAACATTTAGCTGTTTTTATCTTTATGCTATTTAGATTTGCCGAGTTGGCTTAAGATTTTTTCTGCCTGTGCAACAATGTCGCGAACTAATTCGCCGGCAGGTATCAAACTGCTTACAGCACCAGCGCCTTGTCCCGCGGGGTAGAACTCGCGTGAGGTGTCGACTTGCGTGCCACTTGGATGACCGAGATGATTTACATTTGCTTGCGACGATGCAATCGCTTGTTGCGGAAAAGTTTTAATGTCTTGTGGGTTTTGTTCGTAGTGGTTCGTCCACTCGTTGCGCACAACGCGACATGGCTTGCCCGTATATGAGCGACTTATAACTGTGTCATCTTCGCGGCTCGCGACTAGTGCTTCTTTGTAGCCGTTAACTGCTCGTGCTTCGGGTGTGGCAATAAACCGAGTGCCGACCCAGATTGCATCGGCGCCAAGTGCAAGTGATGCTGCGAGCCCGCGACCATCAAATAATCCACCGGCTGCAACAACTGGCACACGTGCAGAAACTGCGTCGACAACTTGTGGCACGAGTGCCATTGTTGCCACGAGCCCAGTGTGTCCTCCTGCTTCGGTGCCCTGGGCGACAACAAAATCACAACCACTCGCAACTGCGGCTACTGCGTGACGAACTTTTCCGCACATTGATCCGAC
>JAPKZT010000251.1 GCA_026393655.1 Actinomycetota bacterium
AAATTTTTGCGGTCTAGCAGTGTGTCACCGGTTGTTGTGGCGCAACAAACAAATACTTCTAATAATGCAATTGCTACTTGGACTGCTTTAGCGGTTAATGGTCATGCATTTGGTGTGTTGAAACCACAAACCAGTGCTGCTGATGGTGACAACACGAACGGTCTAGTTGCAGTTGGAACTGCGTGCAAAGCGGCGACTCAATCAACAGGGTCAGCAACAGTAAGTAGCAACTACATCGCGCCGTCACAGTTTTATGCAACGTGGCGTGACACAGTCTCTGGTGGAACCGGAAGCTCATCAAGTTCGTCAGGTTCATCTGGATCATCAGACGATTGGTCTACAGCTGCATACACATTTGGTGGCACCGGCCCTGGCGGTGGAAACGTGTTTTATTATCGACCCAGTGGGTTTGCATGTGGCCCAACGCTTGCTGCAACGTGCAAATATCTTGAAGTTGCAAAAACTACTGGTGCGTCGGCTTGGACAGATCCGTTTAAACAATGGTCTGGCGATACAACCACGAGTGTTACTACCGGTACGGCAGTTGGCACTGGCTACCAGAACACAATTGCAATAGTTACTCAAAGCGCAACAGCTGACAAAGCCGCAACTCTTACTCGTGCGTATCGTGGCCCGAGCAACTTGGATGATTGGTTTTTGCCATCAATTGATGAACTTAATCAATTATGTAAATGGCAACGTGGTCAGGCTTGGGTATCTGATGCGACGCTTTGCAACACCACAGGCGCCAATAATAGTGGCCCCGGCACACCCGCATTTAGCGACGGTTACTGGTCTTCGTCTCAAGTTGCCGCTAATACTGCGAGCGTAATTAATTTTGATCCTAATGTGTCATTTAGCACTGTACAAAAAAGCTCTAACCAGGGAGTCCGTCCAATTCGAGCGTTTGGATAACAGTTAGAGATTAAGTTGGCGAATTACTAATCCGGTTTGAAGTTTCGGTGTAAAGAAAGTCGACTTCGGTGGCATTAGTAAACCTTCATGAGCGGTGCGCTGAATTTCTGCAACGCTGACCGGGCGAATTAGCACGGCAGCGGTGTATTTCTTGGTTGCGAGTTGCTGGCGAACTTCGCTCAATCCGTGTTGGTAACTGACTTCGTGTGCACAGTTTTGAAGTGCATGTTCTAACAGCGCGCTATCAAGTTGGCGAACGCCTGAAAACTCTTGTGGTTTCGGAGTGAGTGCAAACCCAGAACCATCTACGGCGATAAGTGTCAAATGTTGATTTTGCGCCATCTCAGAAATGATTGTGTCGGTTACTTTTGCAATTGGTCTGATCTCAAAAAATTTTGCAAGTATGGCTTTTATATCGTCGTAACTAGCACCCGAATAGAGGCGATGGATTGCAGCAACACTGAGTTGCTCATCGACAAGTTCGTTGACGTAACACATCACCGAATTTACTTCGGCGAGATTTGTTGCTTCGGCACTGAAGGTTCGGCTGATTGCATAGCGGTGATGACCGTCGGCGATCACAACAGGGCTTTGACTAATTAATTTGCTGATCACGGCACACCGTGCTTTGTTGCTGACGCGTTCAACAATGTGTTGAACGTTATGTTCATCAGTAAACGCGCCGAGCGATTCGCCTGGTTCAACAAGTGCAGTCGTCAAGCCCGCAGTTAGCGATAAACCCCAGATCGGTGAAAGGTTTGCGTGGGTTGCACGAGTTAATTCGAGTCGATCAGTTTTTGCCTTCGGGGT
>JAPKZT010000276.1 GCA_026393655.1 Actinomycetota bacterium
ATGATGACGGGTGTCGGTCGTCCACAGTTTTCAGCAGTGCTTGAATGTTCACAAGCTGCCTCTGACTTAGGTAAAACTATTTGGGCAGACGGTGGAGTGCGATATCCGCGTGACGTCGCACTTGGCTTGGCCGCTGGTGCCGCCAACGTGATGTTTGGTTCTCTGCTCGCAGGCACCTACGAATCAGCAGCCGACACACTGCGCGATACAAATGGCCGTCTGTACAAAGAGAGTTTTGGGATGGCCTCAAACCGAGCGGTTCGAAACCGTACGCGCAGCGAAGGTGCGTTCGAGCGTGCACGAAAAGAACTATTCGAAGAAGGAATTAGTTCATCGCGGATGTACTTAGATCCGCAACGACCGAGCGTTGAAGACATCATCGATCAGATCATCTCAGGTGTTAGATCGAGTTGCACCTATGCAGGTGCTGCGAACATCTCAGAGTTTCAAGACCGTGCCGTAATCGGGGTTCAAAGCGCGTCAGGTTACGACGAAGGTCGTGCGCAAGACACCAGTTGGTGAAGTCGATAATTTGATGATTGTTGTTGCAATTGACGGCCCGGCTGGCGCAGGCAAATCGACGATCGCCAAGGCGTTGGCGGCAAAGTTACGAGTCAGATATCTCGATACTGGTGCGATGTATCGAGCAGTTACTTTTGCAGCAATGAATTCAGGTATTGACTTATCGAATCAAGATCTTGTCGCAGAGTTAGCGCGAGAATCAAAAATGCTTCTGACAGATGAGAGCGTCGTGATCAATGGGCTTGACGCGACGTCTGCGATTCGTAGTTCCGAAGTCACCGCGGCGGTCAGCGCTGTGGCAGCAAATAGCCAAGTTCGCACTGAGTTACGCGAGCGTCAGAGGCGATGGATTGCCGATCACAATGGTGGGGTAGTTGAAGGAAGAGATATTGGTTCGGTTGTGTTTCCTGATGCAACTCTGAAGGTCTATTTAACTGCGTCGCCAATTGTGCGTGCGAAACGTCGCGTCGCCCAATCTGGCGGGAATGTCGAAGAAATTGCTGCCGCTATTGCTTCGCGCGACCTACAAGACAGTTCTCGCAGTGACAGCCCGTTAACACAAACTGACGATGCCGTCACCATAGACACGAGTGACCGATCAATTGACGAAGTCGTGGCGCAACTAGTTGAGATGACGAATATTAGATCATGACTAAAGTCGATACAAATCTCGCCGGCCAAGGCCGTATCGGAAAATTATTTTACGCAGTTATTCGTGGAATTCTGGTTGCGTTATGTCGAACATATTTTCGACTGAGTGTTAAAGGTCGAGAGAATATTCCAAAAACTGGTGCATTCATTTTGGCGCCGATACATCGATCAAATGTCGACACACCGATTTCGTGTGCCGCGACCACTCGTCGTTTGCGCTACATGGGAAAAGATAGTTTGTGGAAGAACAAAACTATTGGTTCTGTACTTTCTGCGTTAGGTGGGTTTCCAGTCACGCGCGGTACGGCTGACCTTGAGGCACTGAAGCGTTGTCTCGCTGTGCTTGCACTAGGCGAACCAATGGTGATGTTTCCAGAGGGCACACGACAATTCGGCGAAACAATACAACCGCTATTTGATGGTGCTGCTTATTTAGCAATTAAGGCGAACGTACCGATAGTGCCTGTCGGTATTGGTGGCACACAGGATGTCATGCCCAAAGGAAAGAAGATGATTTTCCCGAGGAAGTGCACGATGATTATCGGTGCACCGATTTATCCGCCGGTGCCGACGACTGGTCGTACCCCGCGCACAGCAACAACTGAGTTGACAGCAAATTTGAAATCTGCATTACAAGAATTGTTCGACGCCGCACAATCTGCAGCGCACTAGCTTTTTAGAGAGTCAAGTAGCTTCTCAAAGCTTTTTGCATCGAAATTAAATCACTTACGCCACACACTTCGCGTACTGAATGCATCGAAAGTTGCGGTATCCCCACATCAACGGTGTCGATGCCAAGTCGTGTTGCCGTGATTGGCCCGAGCGTTGTACCGCATGGCATATTGTTTTTCGAAACAAACATTTGATGTTTGACATTCGCCGATTCGCAGGCTCTGACAAACATCGCTGCCGAAGTTGATGAAGTTGCGTATCGCTGATTCGAGTTCATCTTCAATGCAGGACCTTGGTTAACAATTGGAGCGTGGGCATGATCGTGGCGTTCGGGATAGTTGTGATGCACTGCATGCGAATTATCCGCAGAAACACAAGACGACTGAGTTAATGCCTGCAAATAATCAATTCGCGATAAACCACTGGCATCGGCGATTCTTTCAAGTGTGTGTTCAAGAACTGGACCAGCCGCGCCAACTGCACTTGTTGAGCCGACCTCTTCGTGGTCAAACAATGCAACAACACAAGTCTCTATCGGGTGACGTGTCTCGATTAGCGCCGAAATTGCTGCCCAACACGATGCCTGATTATCGAGTCGTCCACTTGCCAACAGAGACTGGTCGACACCAATAAGCTGGGCAGGTACCGAATCAAAAAGCTGAGCGTCAACCGAAATTATCTGCTCGAGTTTGACAGTGATTTGCGATGCTACCCATTGCAAAAAATCTATGGATTTCTCACCGGTCGCCCAAGCTGCAGAGAGGTGCAGTTGTTTGTCAAGGATCAGACCTCGTTCATTTACATCACGATCTAGATGTATTGCCAATTGTGAGATGCGGGCAATTGGAGTTGCGCTACAAAACAATTTGACTGAACCATCTCGCAACACTGCGTGTCCTGCAATGCCAAGGTCGCGGTCAAGCCAACTATTAAGCAGAGGACTACCGTAAACCTCAACCTGCAAAGTGTGCCAACCAAATCTGGTTTCGTCAGGGTGCGGTTTAATTTTTAAACACGGAGAATCAGTGTGAGCGCCGATAATTCGAAACTGATCAATCGTCTTTGAACCACGTCTCCATGCAACTATCGACCCGGAACGTTTAATAAAACCATTCGATAAATATCCTTCTGGCGAATTCGAAATTGTGCAATCAGTGAAACCATCTGAAGAAAGTTGCTTCGCGACAAAATCAACTAGATGTCGTGGTGTCGGTGACGCATCAAGTTGGTTGCGCACTTGTGTGAGTAAATCGGACGTCACGGTTGGATTTTCGAGAGCGAAATATCTTGTCCGAAAAATGAGCACGATGTATCTTGAATGCTCGACTCTCGAACTTCAAATTTCGCAGCACAAATTGATAACGCGTC
>JAPKZT010000267.1 GCA_026393655.1 Actinomycetota bacterium
ATTTAGATCTTGCTCAGAAACTTCAAAACAATAACTAGCTACACCCTGAAATAGAAGAAGAGGGGCCGAAGCCCCTCTTCTCACAGTATTCCGAACTGTATTGCTTAAATTGGCTTAAAGCCTTATTTCTTCTTGGCCTTACGCTTCTTCTTTGCAGGTGCTTTCTTTACGGCTTTTTTTGCCTTCTTGCGCTTTTTTGCTGCCATTTTATTTCTCCTTGTTGTTTGTTATTACTTAATTAGCGGTTTGGATTAAGTGCAGCTTTGAGTGTTGAACTCGAGCTGAACTTCATCGCTGTTGATGCCTTCACCTGAACAGGAGCCCCAGTTTGAGGATTCCTGCCGATGCGGGCTTTTCTGCTTGAGGTGCTGAACGAGCCAAAACCCGGCCATGCAACCTTGTTGCCTTGCTTAGCGGATGAGACGACGAGCTCAAAGAATTCGGAAATCGTGCGTTCGGCATCTGCCTTCGACACTCCAGCTTTCTGTGACACTGCATCAATCAATTCTGCTTTAGTCATTATCTAACCTGCTTTCTCAGTTACGGATTACCGTTACTCATATATTTGAGTAGATCCACGATCAAATTGCAAGCATTGTCGTGATTTTGAGATATTTCTCGTGACGTCAGAAATTATTAAAAACTTTCGAAAATTTGCAAATTATTTTTCATCGACATGCAAAATTTTTCAAAAAATCTGTCGCAAAACTTAACTAAGTCTGATCAACACGCCACAAAGCATCCTCATAAAACCCATACAGAATATGGGAAATATGAAACTTTGGTTTACTCGGCTCGGTTAAAAATTAATTTGGTGCGAATTCGCTTTGACAAAATACTTTTGAAAAATAGCGCCATCGCAAACTCTTGCAGAACCAAATCGTCGGCGAATTTTTGAATCTGAAAAAGAATTTTAAAGAAATTTTTAAAAAAACCAATAAATACTCGCTCTTTTAGAGATTTTTAGTGTGAACCATCCCCCATCGTCATTACCTCACCGACCAAAATTAATTTCGTTGTCAACACAAAACTCACTTTCTGAAAAAACTCTTGCGCAAATCGCAGAAATTTTCGCGACTCCAGTTGGTTCGCGAGTCGTCTTAGATACTTCAGTGCTCGTCGCTGATCCAAACTGTTTAAGTTGCTTTCCGAACTGCGCAATTGTCATCCCATTAACAGTCATCGAAGAACTTGATGGATTGAAAACGCGAATGGATGACGTTGGAAGATCAGCGCGAAGCGCACTGCGATCAATTGAAGATCTTCGCCGCAAAGCAGGCGGCTCATTAAAAGATCCGACACCGATTAATGGCACCGACACAAGCGGCACTGTGCAGATTGAAGTCAACGGAATTCAGAACCATCTTTTAATCGAACACGGACTCGACCCGAAGGTGCCAGACAACAGAATTATCGGTGCCGCTTTAGGTCAGGCTGCAATTTCTCCGACTTGCATAGTCTCAAATGACGCTGCGCTGAGAATTAAAGCTGCTCATCTCGGATTAACTGCGCTCGAACATCAGCCAGTTAGTGGCGGACGAAATGAACGGCCGATGGGTTGGTCAACTTATGACACAACGGTTGAAGTAATCGACGGTCTTTACAAAACAGAAGGCATCGAAAAGTCAGATATTGCGCAAGCCGCCAGTTTGTATGAAAATAATTTCGCAGTTTTGCGATGCGGATCTCAATCGGCGCTAACCCGTTGCTATGACAACGAACTTCGTCTGATCCAACAATCACCGCCGGAAGC
The DNA here is from genome assembly GCA_026393655.1 of Actinomycetota bacterium. Taxonomy (GTDB): domain Bacteria; phylum Actinomycetota; class Acidimicrobiia; order Acidimicrobiales; family Ilumatobacteraceae; genus BACL27. Next base: position 1,754 of record JAPKZT010000267.1, read on the forward strand.
ATGGGGGCTTCGAGCCAGAAATAAAGAACAGCGTTTTGCGCTTGAACTTCTGCTTGACCCGAAGATTACAGTCGTCGCCCTTGACGGTCGCGCCGGCACCGGAAAAACCGTGCTCGCGATTGCCGCTGGGCTTGAGCAAGTAGTTGAGCAGCACCGCTATGAACGGCTCGCCGTGTATCGACCACTCGTGCCAGTTGGTCGTGCCGATGTGGGTTTTCTGCCTGGGGGTCTTGAAGAAAAGCTTGATCCGTGGATGTCGGCGATTCACGATGCAGTTGTTGCGCTGACAGATGACCGCTCGAGTCGAGATGCCCGCGGGCTGATTGACGACCTGATTGATCGCGGTCAACTGACTCTTGAGTCGGTGACTTTCTTGCGTGGACGAAGTTTGCAAGCACAGATTGTCGTGGTTGACGAAGCACAAAACCTTGAGCCAACGACCCTTAAGACGATCCTGACCAGAATTGGTGACGGGACCAAAGTGATCTTTACTGGTGACACCAGCCAAATTGATGCTCCGTATATGGGTGAATCGAATAATGCGTTAGCCGTGCTGGTGCAGGCCTTTGCTGGTCAAAGCTGTTTTGGTCACATCACCCTTGAAGCCTGTGAGCGCAGCGAAGTAGCAAGTCTTGCAGCCGAATTACTGTGATGAATTTCAGCTGTTAATTTCGGTGGTGAATTTCACCACAGTAATTTGCAATAGACATTTGTAATTATTGCAAAAAATAACTTGACTATTGTCCCTTAGTAGGCGTACTCTCCACTTAGTGCTAATCACACAGGTTTTACCTAGTTGTGACCCGAAGATTGATCGGGCCTTAAGTCTCAATGTCTCGAAACTAAAGATAGCCAAAGAACCAACATCAGTAAGCGAAATTATTAATTGGGGTCAGTCAGCAAACTGCAAGGGAAAAATGAAACTTTTCTTTGCCCCGAATGCAGAGCGCCCACAAGCCCGTCAACGTCGTGAAACAAAAGCACAAAAATTATGTCTATTGTGTTCAGTGCAGGCAAATTGTTTAAAGTTTGCTCGTGAGCACCACGAATATGGCTACTGGGGTGGAGAAAGCGAAGAGCAGCGTCACCTTGCGGGGTTCACAGTTGCCGCACCAATCGGTATTCGCGCTAGACATCTTCAAGAATCACTGATAGTTAATTAGCCACCCTTAGCAACACCAAGTTTGAC
>JAPKZT010000059.1 GCA_026393655.1 Actinomycetota bacterium
CCGAGCCTTTGCCATCATCTCTTCAACAATTGGCCCAAGTTTCGTTGGGTCTTCAACAGGCTTGCTTGTCGGGCCACGGTGCCAACCTTCGGCGATTGCCAAAACATCTCCACTGCCTTCAAACACGCGACCAGTTATGCCAGCCGATTCTGTCGACGCGAGCCATGTAACGATCGGCGCGATCCACTTTGGTGAGCGGTGCTCACGCTCGGCTTCCGTCTCTGGTGCTGGTCCAAGATTTTCTGTCATTCGAGTAAGCGCAACTGGCGCAACAGCATTTACTGTTACTCCATAACGACCAAGTTCAAGTGATGCAATTGTCGTGAACGCAGCAATGCCGGCTTTCGCCGCGCCGTAATTTGTCTGCCCGACATTGCCGTAGATTCCTGAAACCGAAGAAGTATTAATAATTCTTCCGTCAACTGGTTTGCCTGCTTTATTTTGATCACGCCAGTAAGCAGCAGCAAATCGCGACGGCGCAAAAGTTCCCTTGAGGTGCACTTTAATAACGGCATCCCATTCTTCTTCACTCATGTTGGCGAGCATGCGGTCGCGCAAAATGCCGGCATTATTCACGACTGCGTGTAAATCACCAAATGTTTCTACGGCGGTTTGTATCAATCGCTCGGCGCCTGCCCATGATGAAATGTCATCACCGTTGGCGATTGCTTTGCCCCCCATTGCTTCAATCTCATTGACTACTTGTTGCGCCGGCGATGTGTTGCCACCCTTGCCATCAACACCAGCGCCCAAATCGTTGACTACAACAAACGCGCCGTGTTTAGCAAGGCTTAGAGCATGTTCACGCCCAATGCCTCTACCTGAACCAGTGACAACAACTACTCGACCTTCACATAAGCGACTCATTCCCCAGAACTCTAGCCTGAGCGTTGTGCCCAATGCTATTTCCAATTCGAAATTGTCAAATCAATGTGATGTATTAATAGTTGTCGCAGGGCCCGCGGGCATCGCAGCGGCGATCACCCTGACTGCCAGCGGTCAAAAAGTTTTAGTAATCGATAAAGCAATATTTCCACGCGACAAATGTTGTGGTGATGGGCTAACAACTGGCGCACTTCGAATTCTTGAAATGCTCGGTTTCAACCCAGCAACAGTTAATAACTGGCAAGTCTGTTCAGATGTATGGCTTCGCTCACCATCTGGTCGCGAGATACAGCTTCAATTGCCGAACATCAAAAAAAATAAGACTAGTCAGTTCGCTGCGATCGCACCCAGAATAGAACTTGATAACTCATTAGTCGAACACGCGCGCGCGCTCGGAGTAAAAATAATTGAAGGTTGCGCATTCACGGCAGTCGCGCATCAAACAACTGACGACATCACCGTGAGTACTGATTATGCAGATACAGCTAAGTTATCGAATGAGTTTCAAGAGATAACCACAAAATTTATTATCGCCGCTGACGGTATGTGGTCTCCAGTTCGCAAAGCGTTCGGCGCATCGCAACCTGGTTATCTCGGCGAGTGGCATGCATTTCGTCAATATCTCAACAACGTCACTGGGCCCGCACGTGATCGCCTTTACGTTTGGTTTGACGCAGATTTATTGCCAGGTTACGCATGGTCGTTTCCATTACCTAATGGTCGGGTCAACGTCGGCTTCGGTATTTTGCGCGGATCAAAATATTCGGTGCAAGACATGAAATCGTTGTGGCCAGAACTTCTCGCACGCCCGCACATTGCCGATGCACTCGGGCCCGATGCAACTCTTGAGGGTCGGCACACAGCCTGGCCAATACCAGCACGAGTGACGAATGCAAAACTCGCAAGTGGTCGAGCAATTTTTGTCGGCGACGCAGTTTGTGCCGCCGACACGATGACTGGCGAAGGCATCGGTCAGGCTCTCTTAACCGGAGTCTTGGCAGCCGAAGCAATTATCGGCGCCCACCGACGCGGCCCAACTGCTGTTAGAAACTCATACGAGACGAAAATGCGTCGCGAGTTTTTTGCCGACCACCGGATGTCGCAGGTACTGGGCCAAGTTTTAAAAAATGAATTCTTGACTCGTGGTGTATTGCGAGTTGCTAATTATTCAGACTGGACGAGGCGCAATTTCGTGCGCTGGATGTTTGAAGACGAGCCGAGAGCAGCAGTGCTAACGCCAAGGCGTTGGCATCGAAATTTTCTCAAGCGACCAGGTGCTTTCGAATCAAGCGCTTCAGCCACGAACAACTAGATTTGATTGCTATGCGAACACGAATTACCGACCTATTTGAAATTGAACATCCAGTGATGCTCGCTGGTATGGGTGGTGTGTCATATCACGAACTTGTTGCCGCAGTAAGCGAAGCCGGCGGAATTGGCACATTCGGTGCTTCAACAATGCGCGATGGAGAACTCGCAAGAGAAATCACTGCGCTTAAAACATTGACATCAAAGCCTTTTGGCGTTGACTTGCTCACAGCATTGCCACAACACTTAGAGCAAGGCATCCGCGATGTCGTTAATGGTGGCGCAAGAATTTTTGTGGCTGGTCTTGGTGTACCCCGTGATGCAATTGATTTGCTGCACAGTCATAACATCTTGGTTGGTTCAATGTGCGGAAAAGTTCGTCACGCCGTTGCCGCAGTTGCGAGTGGTTGCGATTTTGTCGTCGCCCAAGGCACCGAAGCAGGCGGACACACTGGGCTCGTGGCAACAATGGCTCTCGTGCCACA
>JAPKZT010000101.1 GCA_026393655.1 Actinomycetota bacterium
AACGCGTTAGCACGAAACTTCTCGGAGCAAAATCATGAAACAAAAAATCTGCAAACTTGACGAACTGATCTCGGGTAAAGCGCGGCGCTTTGAAGTCGCCGACCGAGCAATTGCTGTTGTAAGAATTGATAATCAGGTTTATGCAATTGGCGACAAGTGCAGCCATGCAGATGTCGCATTGTCTGATGGCGAAGTTTTATGTGACACCAAAGAAATCGAATGCATCCGCCATGCGAGTTCTTTCAGTCTTGAAACCGGCAAGCCAAACACGCTGCCAGCAACCCAACCAGTGCCTGTATACGTTGCCACTGTTGATAACGGCGATGTTTTTATCGAATTGAAATGAGAGCACAAAAATGACCACGCTTGAAATTGAAAACCTCGCCGTCTCGGTTGGTGGCACACAAATCTTGAATGATGTTTCGCTAACAATAAAGTCTGGCGAAGTACACGCCGTCATGGGCCCGAACGGCGCGGGCAAGTCGACACTTTCGGCTGCACTCATGGGAAAGCCTGGTTACGTCGTCACTGGCGGCTCGGTAACTCTCGACGGTGTTGACATGCTGGCGTTACCCACTTGGCAACGAGCCACAGCAGGTTTGCATTTGATCATGCAATATCCAACCGAGATACCAGGTGTGATGTTGCAAGACGCGATGAGCGCGGCACTCGACGCTCGCAAGCGTGATGCAACAAATTTGCGTTCGCTTATCGCAATAGAAGCCAAGCGAATAAGTTTCGATACCGACCTCGTAGATCGCGCAGTGAATGTCGACTTTTCTGGTGGCGAAAAAAAACGTAATGAAACTGTGCAACTCGCGGTTCTACAACCAAAAATTGCGATTCTTGACGAACTCGACTCAGGACTTGATATTGATGCACTGCGTGACTGCGCGCAACGAGTTGAAGATGCAACCCGCGAGATGAATCTTGGTGTTTTGGTGATCACGCACTACAGCAGGTTGTTTGAGCAACTGAAACCTGACTTTGTTCATATCTTGACCAACGGTCGCATCGTGAAGAGTGCTGGCCCAGAACTTGCAGACGAACTCGAAGTCACCGGCTACGCCGCTTACACAAACTGAAACTTTCCCGCCATTGCGGGTTGAAACAAAAAAGCTCAGCCCTTGCGGACCGAGCTACAAAAAAAGTGGGCGGCCCTTTCGGACCGCCCACAAGTTTTTAGTTACTTAAAACTAATTTATAACTTACTTAGTCTTTGTAAATCCGACCTTTGTCCAGTCGATTGATGTGAAACCGAATGCACCGAAGTTGGCAACATTCTTTGGCACACCAACGACGTTGTTGCGTTGGAACAATGTGATCGAGTGAACGAGCTTGTAGACCTCTTTGTCGGCCGCGTTTGCAAGTTCGCAACGCTTCTTGAGATCAAGAATGTTGTTCGCCTTGGCAAATGTTGCGTCAATATCGGTGCTTCCAATGTTGCCGAAGTTTTGCGCTCCGCCAACTTTGTAGATGTTTGGGGCACTTGCGATTGGGAAGTTTGTGCCTACCCAAGCGAAGATCGCCATTTCAAACTTCGATACGAGCACATACTTGCCGAAGTAGTCAGCGGATGGAATCAAAGTCGGTACCAATTCGATACCGGCTTCTTTTGCCATTGCTGTTGCAAGAAGCACTGTGTCACGGCGGTTGTCGTTACCACTTGGGTAGATCAACTTGACCGAGAGGCGAGTGCCACCCTTGGCACGAATGCCATCGGCACCCTTGACCCAGCCTGCACCATCAAGCAGTTTGGCAGCAGTAACAAGATCGCGCTTGCCGAGTGTGCCGGTGTTGTCTTGGTTGCACGATGTGCCGTCAAGAAACACGTGGTTGTTGTTCGGCTTTACCTTCGGGTCAACGATGCCTTGGATTGCAGTAGCAATCTGTTGACGGTCAATTGAAAGCATGATTGCCTGACGCACTTCAACTTCTTTTGTTGCTGCAGTAACTGGACCAAAAGTGAAGTGCTCGTGTGTTGGTGCTTTCGCGACGCGAACGTTGATCTTTGAATTCTCACGGGCACGCTTCAGAGCGTTGGTGTCGTTGCCGACGTCCATGTAGTCGATTTCGCCATTAAGCAAAGCATCGATCTGAGCAGCCTGTGGCAACGCCTTGAAGATGATCGTGTCAAGCACTGGCTTGTCACCCCACCACTTCTTGTCACGCTCAACGGTGATTGTGCGCGTCACTTTGTCGAGAGCCTTGAACTTGAATGGACCAGCAGTTATCGTTGGGGCTGCTTTCCATGAGTTGTTAAACGCATCTGGTGATGCTGTCAACGACGCTGGCTTCAACGCACTGAAGAGTGGTTGCCAGTCTGGGTAGGTCTCGCTAAAGGTGACGACGATTTCATTCGCTGTCTTGCCCTTCTTGACCGACTCGATTTTTTCGTAGCCGGCGCTCGTAGTGATGTTGAAACCTTGGCCTGACTTCTTCTGTGCATTCCACTGGCCCACGAAGTCCGCAAGACCAATTGTCTTACCATTGCTCCACTTTGCTTTCGGGTTGAGCGAGTAAGTCACTGTCTGTTTGCCGTCTACACGACTTGCTTTGATGTCAAGCGCGTAGTTCTTGTCAATTTGAAGAACTGCGTTCTTGTCAAAATAGATGTATTGCGGCAACATTGTGTTCATTACCTGGCTGCAGTTGAGGAGGTTTCCTTCAATTGCGCTGGTGTTGAAGTTCGGGCAGATATCTACTTGAACGAAGCGAAATACTCCGCCTTGTTTGAGATTTGCAACCGGCACTTCATTAATTTGACGCGAGCCGCCATCTTTGGCAGCACCAGCCGAAGTTGTCATACCGAATGGTGCGACAACTGCGCCTACCAAAGCCAGGGCGATAACGCGCTTGACTAGTTTGCTTTTCATTTATTTCTCCTCTAGGTGGTTGTCCAGGGCAATCGCCACGGAATTAGTGCCTCTAAAACTAACAATTAAATTGGCGACTTGTTCACTCTGGATTAATTTATTGTTCATCAGAATAAATGCCCTGATAGCGTGCTGATTTAGAAGTTTTGGCTTGTTTGGCGGGTTTTAAAGGGTTTTAAAGGGTTCTAAATGGTGGGTTACATAGCGCGGCGCTTCTTGAACTTTGTTCTATTGGTGCTTATTGCCTCTTCAATGGGATATTTTCTGGCTTCGATCGCGTTGAGCCCTCGCGGCAACTATGAAGCTGCAAATCCACCAATTCCCAAAGAATCAATCGATGCAGTGTTGAACCGGGCCAACGTCAACGACGAGGTTCCATTTACTACGCGTTACGTGAAGTGGGCTGGCAATGTTTTGCAAGGCGACTTCGGTGAAGATCTAGATCAGAACCGCGTGAATGAAGAATTCTCGCGCCGAGTTTGGGTGAGTTTGCGATTACTGATGCTCGGCACTTTGCTCGGCGCAACAATTGGCGTGATCGTTGGCGTTGTCAGTGCTGTTCGGCAATATGAGATTTTTGATCGCAGCACAAGTTTGTTCGCGTATTTTATTTTGTCCACACCGGTTTTCTTGTTGGCGATTTTGCTCAAGTTTGTCGGCATTAAATTTAACGATGCAATCGGCTCAACTTTTTTCTTCACTCAGGGCGAATACACACCTGGCTACATCGGTTCTTCGCTTGGTCGCTTCGGTGACAGACTTCAACATTTGATTTTGCCGACACTTTCAATTGCGCTCGGCAGTATTTCTTTTTACTCGCGTTATCAGCGCAACACGATGCTCGATGTTTTAAGCAGCGATCACTTGCGTACTGCTCGAGCCAAAGGTTTGACTCGCCGCCAGGCGTTGTTCAAGCACGGTTTGCGAGTTGCGATTTCTCCGATGGCGACTTTTTTTGCGTATGGCTTTGGTCTACTAATTGCTGGCGCCGCATTCACCGAAACAATTTACGGATGGTATGGAATGGGTCAATGGTTTATCAGTGCCGTAGCCAAGAACGACATCAACTCGGTTAGTGCTGTCGTCACGTTCACTGCGGTGCTCGTTTTGTTCTCAGGCTTTCTAGCCGATGTGATTTTGGCAATTCTTGACCCACGAGTTAGGTCGCGCGCGTGACAACCGAGCAAGTAGTAGTAGACGCGGCAATTGAGCGAATCTCACGCGGACAACTAATTCGACGACGATTCTTTCGCAATAAAACTGCAGTCTTCGGTCTGGGCGTTATCGCGTTTATGTTTTTATTTGCCTTTGGCGGCCCATATATCGGTCAGTGGAATTATTCAGAGAGCGACTTCTCGAGTTTGCTCAAGGGCCCATCGGCATCGCATTGGTTCGGCACCACACAAATCGGTGTTGATGTGTTTGCTCAAACGACACGCGGTTTGCAGAAGTCGTTAATCATTGGCTTATTGGTCGCCGTGTTTTCGACTGGGCTTTCTGCGATTGTTGGTGCCTTTGCTGGCTATCTCGGTGGGCGTGCAGACAAAGCAACTATGTGGTTTGTCGACCTTTTGCTTGTTCTACCTTCATTCTTGGTTCTGGTGATTCTCTCGCGTTTTTATCAAGGCAAAACGTGGTTGTTGCTGGTTGTTGGTCTCACAATTTTTGACTGGATGATCACTGCTCGAGTCGTTCGAGGTCTCGCAATGAGTTTGCGTGAACGTGACTTCGTTCGTGCCGCACGATATATGGGTGTACCAACACGAAAAATTATCTTCAGACATTTGTTGCCAAACATGGCTTCTATTTTGATAATTGCAGCAACATTAAATGTTGGCGGCGCAATTCTGGCAGAAACAGGTTTGTCTTATCTCGGCTTTGGTGTTGCTGCACCTGACGTTTCGCTGGGCACGCTAATTGCCGAAGGCACAGGCGCAGCGCTTACTTATCCATGGTTGTTTATATTCGCGGGCTCACTTCTCGTACTAACTGTTTTGGCAGTCAGTTTTATTGGTGACGGACTTCGTGATGCGTTTGACCCAGGTGCATTGCGCGTTAAGAAAAGCACTGTCTCATGAAAATCACGTCATGACAAGCAACGTCAATAATTCGCTAATTGAGATTCGCAACCTCTCAGTCACCTTCCCAAGTGAGGCTGGCATCGTTCAAGCGGTACGTGATATTTCGCTTGACATTCGTGCTGGCGAGGTGCTCGGCATCGTTGGCGAATCTGGTTCGGGTAAGACAGTAACTTCTCTCGCAGCGATTGGCTTGTTGCCCGATAGCGCAACAGTTTCTGGGTCGGTGATGTTCAACGGTGTGAATTTGCTCGAGTTAAACGACGATCAGATGTCGAAATATCGTGGCAATGAAATTGCGATGATTTTTCAAGACCCGCTCTCGGCGCTCAACCCTGTGCATACGATCGGGCGACAAATTGCCGAAGCGTTATTGATCCATAAAGAAATTTCAACTGAGGCCGCAAATAAACGAGCCATCGAGTTGCTCGAAATAGTCGGTATTCCACGACCAGCCGAGCGTGCACAGTCGTACCCGCATGAGTTTTCTGGCGGAATGCGTCAACGCGTGATGATTGCTCTCGCAATTGCTAACGAACCAAAAGTTTTGCTCGCCGACGAACCGACGACTGCACTTGACGTCACGGTGCAAGCACAAATTCTTGATGTACTTAAGACCGCGCGTGATATGACCGGCGCTGCAATCGTTTTGGTTACTCACGACCTTGGTGTTGTTGCGGGTATTGCCGATCGCGTTGCGATTATGTACGCAGGCAAAGTCGTCGAAATTGGCTCGGTCGACGAGGTCTACGCGCAACCAGCAATGCCTTACACGATTGGTTTGTTGCGATCGATTCCGCGACTCGACATCGCCTCGGGTGAGCGCCTGGTTTCAATTTCTGGCGCACCTGTATCGCCAGTTAACTTGCCTATTGGTTGCGCATTTGCACCCCGTTGCCCAGCGGCAAGCGACGTGTGCACGGCGTCAACACCTGAGTTGGTTGCACTCTCGCCGACTCGCATGACTGCGTGCACGCGACAGAGCGAAATTTTCGGCTTGCAAGATTCTGGAAAGTTATTTCAAGAAGGCCCCGCACATGCCGGTGTTTCATCGACCAGCGACGAGGTGGTTTTAGAAGTTCGCGGTTTGCAAAAAACTTTCCCGTTGTTGAAGGGTTCACTGTTGCGTCGCCGAGTCGGATCGGTTTATGCAGTTGATGGTGTCGACTTAGTTTTACGTCAGGGGCGCAGTTTGGCGCTTGTGGGTGAGTCTGGTTGTGGCAAAACTACAACGCTTCTCGAAATTTTAAATATGGTTGCACCTGAATCAGGAACGATTTCTATTTTGGGTCGTAATGTTTCTGAACTCACAAAGTCGGATCGTTTAGCGATGCGTAAAGATTTGCAGATTGTGTTTCAAGATCCTTTCGCATCGCTTGACCCACGCTTGCCAATTGGTGATGCGATTGCCGAACCGCTCGAGAACTTTGGCATGTCGCCACAAGATCAGAATAAACGGATAATTGAGTTGCTTGAACTGGTTGGTCTGAACAGTGAGCAAGCCAGCAAATATCCGAACGAATTTTCTGGTGGTCAGCGTCAACGCATCGCAATCGCGCGCGCATTGGCGTTGAACCCAAAAATTATCGCGCTTGACGAACCAGTATCTGCCCTCGATGTCAGTGTTCGTGCTGGTGTGCTCAATTTGCTCGCTGAACTGCAAGAAAAACTTAAGTTGAGTTACTTATTTGTTTCGCACGACCTGTCGGTGGTTCAACATGTTGCCGACGACATTGCGGTGATGTATCTCGGCTCAATTGTTGAGTCTGGGCCGGTGCGCGAAGTCTTCGCTAATCCTCAACATCCGTACACGCAAGCATTGCTTTC
>JAPKZT010000036.1 GCA_026393655.1 Actinomycetota bacterium
CGCCTCGATGACAGCAACTCGCGCGTCTGGTTGTAATTGTTTGAGATAGTAGGCCGTCCAAAGACCGCTGTAACCCGCGCCGACTATCGCAATATCTACATCAATGTTTGAATCTAAAGAATCACGATCAACTAACGAACTCGGTATCGACTCTTGCCAATACGAATTCACGCCATCGTGCTCCACAATGTTCGAAGTTCTGGTTCTGGATCAGAGATCAAAACAGTCTCAACATCAACTTTCAAGGTTGCACGGTTCTTGTCTTCGAATTGAGGCCACGAAACAACACCGGAATTTGCGTACGATAAAAGTTCTCCAGAGATCCGATCGGCAATCGGCTCGCGCGCAGAATCGCCGCCCGTGAAAACTTCCACTCGTGGTGCATTCAGATTGTGAAATACGAAAGGAATATCTAAGGCGTGGCATGAGCCAAACGCACCGTCAAAAATCGGCGTTGGCCAGGTGAACCAGTACATCCAGGTCGGGGTGTTGTTTGTACTGCGCTTCTCGCAAAGCTTCCATGCAGGTGATCGAAAATTCTGATCAGTCTGTAATGCCGCAACCATTTCGGACGGGGAGTGGTTACTGCGGAGTTTGGTATACAAATCCCATGCCATCTCGGTGTTATCTGCAAAAGCTTTGCGATAGTAAACAAGCGCACCTTCAATATCGAGTGACGCCGAATCTGGATGAAGTACAGTCCAGAGGCGATTTTCGTCATGATTCGTACCCACTACGAGTGGGATCCCTGAGTTTGCTGATGCAGCGTAGATGTCTTCGGGTAATCCTGCGCCACCGCAAGTCGGGGTAAACGTAGAAATATAATTCTCGACATCAACAAACATTTGGGCCGTGGCGTCAATCATCTGTTGTACCGAAAGTTCTCGCAAATCTGAAAGTGAATCACAATTAGCGAACTTCAGATATTGTTCGAGTGCGATCGCTGCTTCATTCTTTGTGCGAAGTTGGCGAAGTGATGGGCTCATTGCCCATGCTCGCGTTACCAAACCTGCGACGAGTGGTGAGGCTGTTAATGCAACGACACTGCTACCGCCAGCTGATTCTCCGAAAATCGTCACATTGTTCGAGTCACCGCCAAATGATTCAATATTTCGTTTAACCCACCTCAGTGCGCTGATTTGATCAAGCGTTCCGAGATTATTATCTCCCAAAAACCCGAACGGCCCGAGCCGATAATTTATGCTGACAACCACTACATCGCCCCGAGTAACAAGCGATGATCCGTTGTACCAACTCGTTGCGGCCGTGCCATTCGTATAGGCGCCACCATGTATCCAGAACAAAACTGGTTTCAAATTTGGCTCAGAATTCTTTGTTAGATCACTGATGAAATCAGTTTTCGTCCAAATATTTAAATAAAGACAATTTTCATCTATAGGCAATGACTTTGTATCAAGAATCTCCTCCATGAACCCTGGGACTTGTGGTGATTGTGGACCAAAGACTTTTGCTTGAACATCTTGCGCATAACTAATTACGTCAACCGGCTCTTCAAAACGATTTGCAGTTGCAAATTGAATACCCAGAAACTCGATCAATCCAGACCCGAGATCATTGCCTTTAAACAAACCAGACGAATTTGAAACAGTCACCATACTTCTAGGTTAATCAGTCTTAACTACGATGTCGTTATGCGACGTTTTAAAATTAGTGATGTTAGAGGCGATTTGCTCGCAAGATTTTGGCGTTGGTTCACTGCAAATGCTGCAATCGGACCTGAATCTCATCGTGGTAAAAAATTTGGCCAATTTGGTACGGGCTCAATTATTTTGTTTCCAATCACGACAATTTTTAACGAAAAATATATTCACATTGGCAAAGACACGATGATTGGTGAACACGTAGCACTATCTGCGGGAATGATGCCAGGACAAGAATGTTTGACAAATCCCGTTGTAAAGATCGGGGATCGATGTCTGATTGGTCGTGGTTCTGGAATCGTTGGGCATCTGTC
>JAPKZT010000127.1 GCA_026393655.1 Actinomycetota bacterium
TAATTACAGACGAGCCTTCAGGAGTAGCGGCTCGTTTACCAACGACTATCGGCAGCGTTCGACATAATCGGTCAACGGTCAGCTCTCCGCTTGCAGAGTTTTGGTTACCAACAATATTTAATGCTCGCCGAATATCTTGTTCGTGCACCCAACAGTCCATTACTCGAATATGCAAAAAATCAGCGACAGTCCCTTTGCCTGTCGGGGTCATCGTTTCCTTGGTGAAATATTCTTCGGGCTCTGACTCGAGTTGAGCGCGGCGACTAGACATCACTTGATCAAATTCTTTTAGAACTTCAGCCCCAGTCAGTGAGCGACGAGCGTCAACCTCGTGCTCGTTCATTTCTCCAATTGGATTCTTTACAAACTCAAGCGAAGTAGCCCGATGTGTTGTTGAGCCCTGACCGCCCATAGATTTTTCTGTGCCGATCATGTGAGAAAGATTGTCTTGAACTGTCCAACCCGGGCACTGAGTCGGTGTTTTGAATTGTGACTCAGTCAAGCCAGTACAGAGGTTGCGTAGTGACGCCAAAGTATCGAATAATAATTCGAGAGTCTTTTTATAGTCGCTTCCGCTCATGGCGCCGGTGTCTGCACAGTTCGCCACTCGCGTGCCTTCAAATACGGCGAGAAAACCTTTGCGATGCTTTCGAGATCGTCTTGTGTCTTTGGAGTCTTGATCTCGTAAAGACCCTGCATTTCGCTATAACTCTGCATCAGATTCCAAAGTTTGAGCGCTTCATCGCCAAGTGGCGGCGGCACAACGACCGGGCCAAACAAACCTCGTCCATTTTCAAAAATAATTAGCGGCACACCAAATGCGGCAAATCTTTTAACCGACTCTTGGTGATCAAGTCGCACATCATCATGGGTCGTCTGATCTGCAATCGCTTCATCCCAAGTATTGCTCGGCGCAGAGATACTTTCAAGAAGTTCGCGGGCCGTCGCTTCTTCGTATGGACGCAATCCATTCTCGTGTAACGCACGCGCGGCAACTAAATACCAGTCATCGCATAGATCCATATCTTCTCGGCGCAACCAAGCCGCAATCCGAAGGGGAGTCCATCCGTATGCGAGTTCACGCTCCCAAGGATGTTTCTTTCCTTCTTCACGATTTATTTCTTCAAGACTAAAAAAGCGCCAGTTGATTTCAAGATTTATCGTCCGTCTAACTTCTCGGATCCACAAAGATGTTTGATACGCCCATGGACACATGATGTCAAAAAAGAAATCAATTTTTATTGGCATTGTTTCTTGGCTAGCCATAGTGACAATAATAAGCAGATTGCGACGGGCCAAACGAAGCGACGGCTAGATTTGTCTTATGCAAAGATCCACAAAGTTTGCCCATACGCGTTACCTCGGCGACAAACGAACTCAATTGGTGTACGACGTTGACTCGCTAGATGCCGAGACATACTCAGAGATTATTGATGACATCGTTAATCAAGAAGTTGGTCTTTGCTTTGCGCCCGACACGCTTCCTGAGGCTCGAAATCGTGGCTACAAACTTGCAACTTCTGCCAAGGTGCGACGCCATCGCCAACCTCACGCATAATTACTGATCGCTCGTCACCAAAGTGAACGGAGAATTTTTCTCGGGCGATCTTAAAATTTCGCGCTATCTTGCAAAGCCATCCGGAAAGACCGGTGTTCTGCCCGGCATGTTGTTGTGTCACGGGTTTCCAGTTGCGTTGAACGATGCGCGTCATTCGGCGAGCACATTTCCAGAGTTGATCGATCGAGTTGCCAACGAACTCGGCTGGGCAGCGATGACATTTACTTTTCGTGGATGTGGCTCAAGTCAGGGTGACTTTTCAATGCAAGGTTGGGTTGATGATCTTCGTGCTGCGATCGATCACTTAGTTGCTGAAGTTTCGCCGAGCGGTGTATGGCTAGTCGGCACAAACACTGGTGCGTCGTTGGCTCTCTGTGCTGGTGCCGATGATCCGCGAGTTAATGGTTGCGCGTTACTTGGCCCTCACGCAGATTTTGATGACTGGGCGGCGCAGCCTCGAAGATTTCTCGAACATGTTCGCGAAGTCGGAGCAATTCACAATCCGAAGTTTCCCGAATCGTATGACGAATGGAGTCGAGAGTTGCGCCGGTTTCGACCCACTGATGCTGCTCGAAGATTTGCACCACGACCGTTATTGCTGTTGCATGGCGACGACGACGAAAGTGTACCGACGGCCGATTCACGAGTGCTCGCCGAAGCGCACGGCTCAGCAGATTTGCAAATAATTCCCGGCGCCGGTCACCGACTTCGTCACGACCCGCGAGCGATCGCAGTTTTGCTTGGATGGCTAGATCGACAAAGATCAAACATGCCTATCTAGTTTCTAGCGGTACCCGTTTGGGTGAGTGCTGTGCCAGTTATATGCCGATTCAATAATGCTTCGAAGATCATGAGTTGGTTGCCAATTTAAAACTTTGTGCGCCAAAGTCGCATCGGCATACACACTTACTGGGTCGCCGTCTCGGCGTGCGCCAATTGTGTGCGGCACTGGTCGTTTCGCAACTTGCGCCGCCATCTCGAGCAACTCGGTGACCGATGTGCCGTTACCGGTGCCAATATTGCAGGTAATCGTTTTGCCACCCGACTCTAGATATTCAAGTGCTTTGACATGTGCAACTGCCAAATCTTCAACATGTATATAGTCGCGAATACATGTGCCGTCTAGTGTTTCATAGTCATTTCCGAAAACTTCAAATTTGAATTTGTCGTCGAGTAGCGCACGCATCGCTCGCGGAATTAGGTTCTGCGAGGTCTTCCAGTCTTCGCCGATCTTATTATCGCCACTCGCACCGGCGGCATTGAAATAGCGCAGACTTACCGACTTCAAGCCAGTAGCGGTAAGTGATTTCAAAATATTTTCAACCGCCAGTTTGGTTTCGGCGTAAACACTCTCAGGATTCGTTGATTCATTCTCGGTAGTTGGTGAAGATTTTGGAGTGCCATACACAGATGCCGACGAAGAAAAAACAAACCGTGAAATATTTTGATCCTGCAGTGTTTCAAGTAACTTCAGGGTCGATGAAACATTATTTTGCCAATATTTCATCGGATGTGTCATTGATTCGCCAACTGCTTTGTACGCCGCAAAATGCACAACATTTGTAATTTTATATTTACGACAAATCTTTGCAACTAGCTTTTGATCGGCAATATCGCCGACAATTAACTTTGCGTCAATCACGGCTTTTTCATTGCCTCGCTCAAGAGTGTCAAGAACCACTACGTCGCGTGATGCATCACGCAGTGCGCGCACCGTATGTGCACCGATATATCCAGCGCCACCCGTAACAAGAGTTGTCATTTTAATTTCTTCGCGATTGGCCGGTCTTGCTTGTCATGTTCAAGCGCGCGTTGCACTTGTTTAAACCCACGAACTTTTAACAATGTTGCTGCAGAATAAATATCGGCGACTGATCGCGGCTGTTTATCAGAGAAAACTCCAGCAAATTTTTGCCAGCCACGCGGGCGCACATCAAATCGCTTGCCCAGCAACGCAATAAAAATTTGCGCCTTCTCTTCACCAAAGCCAGGCAGTTTGCGAAGTCGCTTCATCAATTCTTCGGCATCCGACACATCTTTCCAAACATTTCCGGCTTTTCCGCCGTGATCTTGCGTCAAAGCGACACAGAGTTGGTGCACTCGAGTCCCCATTGATTTGGGAAACCTGTGAATCGCCGGCTTCTCAGAACAGATTGCAACAAATTCGTCGACATTCATTGCCGCGATGCGTTTGGCATTCAGGTGCCCGAGCCGTTTACGAATCGTGTACGGCCCAGTAAACGCCCACTCCATCGGCACTTGTTGATCTAACAACATGCCAATCATTAGCGCCGTGCCGTCACGATTTAATAGCGCGTCAGCACTTTCAATGCCCGTGATAAATAAAACTCTGCTCATTGATGAAGCGAGAAAGCAATCTCGGGGTCAAGACCGTGCCGCTGAATCGCCTCGGCAACTAATTCTGATTTGATAACACCTGATTGCGAAAGTTGATGCAGCACGGTAACCACAATATGCGGCGCATCTATCTCGAAGTGTCGGCGCAATGCTGCACGAGTGTCACTGCGTCCCATTCCGTCTGTGCCAAGTGGAGTAAATGATCGGTTAGTTATGAATCTCGCGACCTGTTCTGGCACCATCCGCATAAAGTCACTGACAGCAATGATTGGTCCGTCGCCGTTGTTCAATTGCTTTGCCACAACTGATTCACGCGCGGTTTGTGCTGGATGAAGTCTGTTCCATCGTTCAACCTCGAGGGCTTCTTCACGAAGTGTCTTATATGAAGTTGCTGACCACAATTCGCAACCAACTTCGTATCTTTCGAATAATTCAGCAGCCGCAGCACTTGCCGCCGCATGTGCTGACCCCGAAAATAAAATCGTCGCTTTGTGTTTTGTGTCTGGCGCGGGTTTCCATAAATAGAGTCCTTGCATAATTTCGCTAGTAATCGTTGGCGAGTTTGAGATTGCTGGCATTTGATAGTTCTCGTTGTAAAGAGTCAAGTAGAAGAAAACATCACTCGGTTTATCGCCGTACATTTCTTTGATACCTTCACGAACAATCGTCGCGACTTCGTAGGCGAATGCCGGGTCATATGCGCGGCAAGCCGGAACGGTACTTGCTAACAACAGCGAGTGTCCGTCTTGATGCTGCAAACCTTCGCCGTGCAAAGTTGTTCGCCCCGCAGTTGCGCCAAGCAAAAAACCTCTTGTGCGTGCGTCGGCTGCCTGCCAAATCAAATCACCCACTCGTTGAAAACCAAACATTGAGTAGAACGTGTAGAACGGCACCATTGGTACACCGCGAGTTGCATAACTGGTACCAGCGGCAATGAAACTCGCGAGACTTCCGGCTTCGGTAATGCCTTCTTCAAGAATCTGACCATCTATGGCTTCGGCATAATTCAAGAGCATGTCGTGATCTACCGGCTCGTATTTCTGACCTTGTGAGGCATAAATTTTAAGTTCGCCAAACATTGAGTCCATACCGAATGTTCGCGCTTCATCGGGGATAATCGGCACGACACGCTCACCGAAATCTTTGTCGCGCGCCAAATTGCGTAATAACCGCGTGAAGCCCATCGTCGTACTCACACTTTGTGTCGAACTACCATTCTCAAATTCTTTGAACGCGTCATCGCTCGGCAAAGTTAAAACTTTTCGTGCAACGGTGCTACGCCGCGGTATCGAACCACCGAGAGCACGTCGTCGTTCAATCATGTATTGATATTCGACACTGTCCTCAGGCGGGCGATAATACGGTGGTTCGTCAGCCTCAAGTGCGGCATCTGAAATCTCTTCGTTCAAATGCAAACGGTCACGCAAAGTTTTCAACTGAGCACTTGTCATTTTTTTAATTTGATGTGTTGCATTGCGACCCTCAATCTCGTCGCCAAGCGTCCAACCTTTAACTGTCTTGCACAAAATTACGGTTGGTCGACCAGAGCCAGTGTTTTCTATCGCGGCTCGATAAGCGGCATAAAGCTTTCGATAATCGTGACCACCACGTGGTAACAATCGCAGGTCATCATCAGTTAGATGACTCACCATCTCGCGCAGTCTTGGGTCTGGTCCAAAGAAGTTTTCGCGAATGTAGTTGCCGTCTTCAATTGTGTATCTCTGAAACTCACCGTCAACAGTTGTGTTCATTTTGTTGAGTAAAGCGCCCGAAATGTCGCGCGCAAGCAGATCATCCCACTTCGATCCCCAAATGACTTTGATTACATTCCAACCAGCACCACGAAATGTTGCTTCAAGTTCTTGAATGATCTTGCCGTTGCCGCGCACTGGGCCATCAAGTCGCTGCAAGTTGCAGTTAACAACAAACACAAGATTGTCGAGATGCTCTCGAGCCGCCAAAGAAATCGAACCAAGTGTTTCGGGCTCATCACATTCGCCGTCTCCCAAGAACGCCCACACGCGACTCGCCGAAGTGTCGTCAATTTTTCGATTCAGCAAGTATCGATTGAATCGCGCTTGGTAGAGCGCCGTCAATGGACCAAGACCCATCGACACAGTCGGAAACTCCCAAAACTCTGGCATCAATCTCGGGTGCGGATAACTCGATAGCCCGCGACCACCACGACCGATCTCGCGCCTGAAAGAATTTAAATCGTCTTCGCTTAATCGGCGTTCAAGAAACGCTCGAGCATAAACACCTGGCGCGGCATGTCCTTGAAAGTAAACGTGGTCGCCAGGCGATCCGCTGTCCTTGCCTTTGAAGAAGTGATTGAATCCAATTTCGTAAAGACTTGCCGACGATGCAAAAGTTGAAAGGTGACCGCCGATGCCGTCGGCCTTCGTATTTGCACGAACCACCATCACCGCTGCATTCCAACGAATGTACGCACGAATTCGTCGCTCTAAATGTTCATCACCAGGAAACCATGGTTCGTATTCGGCCGAGATGCTATTTACATACGGTGTTGAAACTGTCGCCGGAAAACTTACTTGACTTGCACGAGCCCGCTCTAAAAGTCGAGAGAGCAAATACCTTGCACGATTCTTGCCTTGCACTTCAACAACAGCGTCAAGTGAATCTAACCACTCTTCGGTTTCGCCAGGGTCAGTGTCGGGCAGTTGATGCATTGATCCGTCAAACAGCACTTGTCTAGTCTCGCAGATCTATTCGCCATCACACACATGGATGTCGGTATTCATCCACCGTTTGCGTAAGTATTAACTAATGTCAATAATCATTTATACAGATGGTGCGTGTTCTGGCAACCCTGGCCCAGGTGGTTGGGCGTGGGCTGTTGCACCAAAAGGCGAACCAAATGCGGCCGGCAACGAGTCACATTCAACGAACCAACGGATGGAACTCGCTGCAGTGTTAAATGCTTTGCTCGCATACTCAGAAATAAACGAGCCAATATTAATCCGCTCAGACAGTACATATGTCGTGCATTGTTTTCGAGATAAGTGGTGGATGGGATGGCAACGCCGAGGATGGAAAAATTCGCAGCGACAACCTGTTGCAAATCGTGATCTTTGGGAGCCTCTAATTGATCTTGTTAACAAGCGTGGCGACATAAGTTTCGAATGGGTTAAAGCCCACAATGGAGAACCGATGAACGAACTCGTAGATCAACTCGCAGTTGCGGCATCGCTTCGCGCCAAATAAAAACTTACGAGTTGCTCGCGACATCTGAAATTGCGTAGTGTCTCATCCCATGGACATCAAAGACGTGAGTGCAATAGTGACCGGTGGAGCATCAGGAATCGGAGCAGCAGTTTCGCGAATGCTTGCGTCCTACGGTGCAAAAGTTGTAGTCGCCGATCTTCAAGAAGACAAGGGCAATGCACTAGCAAAAGAAATCGGCGGTGCATTTTGCAAAGTTGATGTCACAGTTACGCAAGACATTATTAATGCGACCGAGATGGCGAAGTCAATGGGTCCAGTTCGTGTGCTCGTCAATTCGGCTGGCATCGGTTGGGCGCAACGTACAGTCGGCAAGGGTGGCTCATACGAGACCGCCGCGGATCTTGACGCATTCAAACGTGTTATCGCAATTAACTTGGTCGGCACTTTCGATTGCATCCGCATCGTCGGCACGGCAATGAGCACAACCGAACCTCTTGAGCATGGTGAGCGCGGGGCAATTGTGAACATTGCTTCAGTTGCCGCATACGACGGACAAATTGGTCAAGCGTCTTACTCAGCATCAAAAGGCGGAGTAGTTGGAATGACTTTGCCAATTGCTCGTGATCTTTCTGCAATTGGTGTGCGCATCAACACTGTTGCGCCAGGATTGATTGACACACCTATTTATGGGCAGGGTGAGGCGAGCCAGAACTTCAAAGCAAATCTTGAAAAAGGTGTGCTGTTTCCTCATCGACTTGGCGCGCCAGATGAACTTGCGTCAATGGTTGTCGAGTGCATTAGAAATAGTTATATGAATGCCGAGTCAATTCGCGTTGACGGCGGCATACGCATGCCACCGAAGTGACGAATCGATAATTCACGTGGCTGGCATCCACGTTCTACATCGCCATCCATTTACGCCTTTTGACGAGTCTCCACCGGCCGTGTCCGTGTCGTTTTCGGCAATGCCGATACCTGAAGAGATATTGCCGCAAATCATCGGCGAAAATTTCCGTCACCGCCTCGGTGCGTTTCCAATTGAGATTACAAACTGGCTGCCACGCGATGCAGAAACTGATTTAACAATTGCGTTAAAGAAAAAACTTTTGGCGTCTCGTCACGACGAAGTAGTTGGTTTTAACTCAGGTGGCGAGGCTGTTGCCCAAGAAGCGGCACTATTAGTTAGTCAGTGGTCGGGTGTCAAGTTAACGAGCACTGGCATCAATGCGCTAGTTGAAGCGAGTTTGCTTGTCGCCGATGACCTTGCAGTTTTGCAACCCGTTAATTCACTCGATGGCAGCGAAAAACTTCTGTTGACAGCCGCCGTCGTATGTTGTCCAAGTCGTTGGTCACTCGCCGAAAAAATGGGCCATGACATGCTCGCGGTTCACGCGCCAGTCGCAAAGTATGCCGAGCACGTTGGCGCTGCTGTCGATAACTATTTTCAACGCATCACAGTTGAAAAGCCAGTCTGGCGATCAAACTGGATTATTCAAGATCACCCAGCATTGTTTCAGCCCGTTATTCCGCAAGGTCCGTTGCTTGAGAACCCACAAGATTTATGGATTCGCATGGAAAGGCAAACTCTGCGCCGACTGCCAGAAACGGGCGGCGTGTTATTTACTATTCGCGGATTTCAACAGCCACTGCCCGAGTATCTCTCGCGCAGCAAAGATATAGCCAGCAACCTGCGAACACTTCTAGAACGTTTGCCAGACGATGTCGCACAATACAAATCGGTTTACCACTATCGTCCCAATATTCTTCAGTGGATAAATCAGTTCTGCTGACTAAACAGTCGCACTGCGCGCGAATCGCTTACGAATGATTCGTTGCGCTGGTTGCTCAATAAATCGATACGAAAGATATCCAACAAAATAAGTCAGTGCGATGAAAAAGATGAAAAATAGCTTGTTGTATGCAATTGAGTTATCAATTGAGTATTTTGCTTGAACTAATTTGATTGTTATCTGAATTGGGACATGCCACAGAAACACGCTGTACGACAAGTCTCCAAGCATTCTTGCTTTAATCAATAATGGTGAAAGCCTAGAACCATCAATTTGAGCGACGAGAAATACTAGAAATGCGCTGCCCCAAATATAACCATTGCCTCCAGAA
>JAPKZT010000258.1 GCA_026393655.1 Actinomycetota bacterium
ACTTGCTTGCCTTCATGCGAAATAACTCCTACGTCAAGACAAAGTGCTTGCATTTCTTTCCTCAACACTTTGAAACTCTCCGGAATACCAGGTTCTGGAATATTGTCGCCCTTAACGATCGCTTCGTACACGCGACCTCGTCCGAGTACGTCGTCGCTCTTGATTGTCAAAAGTTCTTGCAAGCAATACGCAGCGCCGTAGGCCTCGAGTGCCCACACTTCCATTTCTCCGAAACGCTGTCCACCGAATTGTGCTTTTCCGCCCAATGGTTGTTGCGTAATCATCGAGTATGGACCAGTTGAGCGAGCGTGAATCTTGTCGTCGACCAAGTGGTTGAGTTTCAAGATGTACATATAGCCAACTGTGATTGGGTTGTCGTATGCATCACCGGTGCGGCCGTTGCGAAGAACTGTTTTGCCGTCCTCGCCGATCATTCGCTTGCCGTCAACTGACTCTGGGTTTAAGTTTCGCAGAATCGACTGAATCGTTGGATGTGAACCGGCTTGATCGTCTTCATCCCATTGCGCACCGTCGAAAACCGGTGTTGCCACAAAAGTTGCCGGCGGTGTTGATGGTCGAGTCTTTGATTCTGTGCCACGAATTGGGTTCGCGCCGACGGTCTTGTTGTTCTTTTCATCGAACCAACCCCACCTAGCGCAATAACCCAAGTGAGCTTCAAGTACCTGACCGATGTTCATTCGACTCGGCACACCAAGTGGATTCAAAATGATGTCGACTGGTGTTCCGTCTTCGAGATATGGCATGTCTTCAACAGGCAGAATCTTTGAGATAACACCTTTGTTGCCGTGACGACCAGCGAGTTTGTCACCCACGCTGATCTTTCGCTTTTGCGCAACGTGAATTTTGACGATTTGGTTGACGCCTGGTGGCAATTCGTCACCTGGCAAGTCGTCGCCTTCTGCAGCACGCTTGAGAACTTTGACGTCAATTACTTTGCCGCCTTCACCGTGCGGAACCTTGAGTGATGTATCTCGAACTTCCTTCGACTTTTCGCCGAAGATCGCGCGCAACAAACGCTCTTCTGGTGTCAGTTCGGTTTCACCTTTAGGTGTTACCTTGCCAACGAGCACATCGCCTGGCCCTACTTCTGCGCCGACGCGAATGATTCCACGATCGTCGAGGTCGGCAAGAATTTCTTCAGACAAGTTTGGAATGTCACGGCTGATTTCTTCTGCGCCAAGTTTTGTATCGCGAGCATCAACTTCGTACTCGTGAATGTGAATTGAAGTCAACACATCTTCTTTAACCAAACGCTCTGACAAGATGATTGCGTCTTCGAAGTTGTAGCCCTCCCATGGCATAAGCGCAACGAGTAAGTTTTTGCCGAGTGCGAGTTCGCCTTCGTCAGTGCTTGGACCGTCAGCGAGCAAGTCGCCCTTCTTGACTTTTTGTCCTTCTTTAACCCGAATAATTTGGTTGATACAAGTGTCTTGGTTTGAACGCAAGAACTTTGACAACTTGTGTTCGTGTTCACGCTTTGGCAAGTTCTCGTATTTAACTACGATCGTTGCGCCAGTAATCGACTCAACAACACCGTCGTCTTTTGCCAAGATTAAATCGGCTCCGTCACGCGCAGCACGAGCTTCAACACCGGTACCGATATATGGCGCCTCAGCACGAATCAACGGCACAGCCTGACGTTGCATGTTCGCACCCATCAGCGCGCGGTTTGCATCGTCGTGCTCAAGGAAAGGAATCAACGCAGTTGCAATCGAAACGATTTGCTTCGGTGAAACGTCAATGAAGTCAACTTCGTCTGGCGTTACAAGACCGATGTCGGTTGTTGCGCCGAAGAAACTTTCTGCTTCAAGCATTTTCTTGAGGTCTTCCAAACTTGCTGCCTGTGGCGAACGACGAACAAGAACGCGGTCATCGCGAAATCGGCCATCTGGCAAAATTGGTGTGTTGGCCTGAGCAACAACGTAGTTTTCTTCTTCGTCGGCGGCCATGTATTTGATTTCGCTAGTAACGAAACCACCCTTGACGCGGCGGTACGGAGTTTCGATGAAACCAAACGGATTAATTCGTGCATATGTCGACAATGCACCGATCAGTCCAATGTTTGGACCTTCTGGTGTTTCAATTGGGCACATTCGGCCATAGTGCGAAAAGTGAACGTCTCGAACTTCGAAACCTGCACGCTCACGGCTAAGTCCACCTGGTCCAAGGGCCGAAAGTCGACGGCGGTGAGTCAAGCCAGACAATGGGTTGACTTGGTCCATGAATTGCGACAATTGAGAGGTTCCGAAGAACTCTTTGATTGCAGCCACTACTGGTCGAACGTTG
>JAPKZT010000288.1 GCA_026393655.1 Actinomycetota bacterium
ATCTGCGCCGAAACCAAGCGACGTTAGTTATCCAATTTCTGCAGATCTAATTGACGAAATACTCTGCGTCGCCCGCCACCAAAACGCTGCATAGCCCTGGTGCCCAGCAGGCATCAAAACACTGCAACAATCTTCATCTACAATTAGAGATATGAAAAAACAGCGCTCGGCTGACCTTCTAATTTCGGCACGCAAGAAATCAGGGCTAACACAATCGCAAATGGCTGATATCGCAAAAACGAGTCAGTCGGCAATTGCTGCTTACGAAGCTGGAGACCGCGAGCCAACTGTGCCGGTTCTGCAACGTATGCTCGCTGCAACTGGGCACAATTTAGTGATTGCTTTTGAGGCTGATCAAGATATTTACCGCATCGCAGATTTAGCGCGTGACATTAGCAAAACGTCAAAAAAGAATCGTGAGCAAAGATTACGACTTGTATTTGAGTTTTTACGCGAAGTTGATGCAAAAGAATTGACACTAAGACTTGCAGTTGAGCCCGAGTCGACGGGTGACCTGCGGTTTGATGCGATGCTTGCGGCGATGAGTGAAGATTTATGTGTAAAAAACAGTGTCGCACCGCCGAGTTGGGTGTTTGCTGATCAACGGTTTCTAAGTTCGGCGTGGTGGGTCAGCGATCTAAAATCAGCACGCACGCGGGCTCTAGTAAATACGCCAGCGTCATATCGGCGTCGTGGTGTCATGATCGATCGTCATGATTTAATTTCAGTGTGATTGTTTAACTGTGAACGATCGTCTACTTGATCAGAAGCTTTTGCGTCGCGCATTTGAACTTTTAGCAAAGCACTTGAAGCGCCGCGGCGTCGTGGGTGAGGTGCATGTGTTCGGTGGTGCGGCGATGGTGTTGGCTTTTAATTCACGCCAAGCAACGCGTGATGTTGATGCAGTCTTTGCGCCTGATACGTATGTTCTCGAAGCAGCTCGCGAGGTTGCTATCGAATTGGGCTTGCCGAAATCATGGCTTAACAACCAGGCGTCTAGTTATGTCTCGGGTGTTACAGGTAGGGGAACACCTGTTTTTGATCATGCAAATTTGCGAGTGATGGTTACACCAATTGAGCACTTGTTAGCGATGAAGGTTCGTGCCGCGCGAGCGGTCCGCGATGCCGATGACATTCGAGTTCTGCTCAGCGAACTAAAGATCACGAAGATGTCCCAAGTAATTGCGGTCGTCAACAAATATTTTGCTAAAGAACCACTCAGCGAGCGGTCTCGTCAACTTCTTGAAGATATTCTCTCCACCTAATTAACCCACCCAGCGTCAGCCTGCCGCACCCGCGCGACATAACTAGCATTTTGTCGCGCCGCAACGGCGCCCGCCCTGCACCAAACCATCCGACATTCTTCATCTACAATTGAAATGTGGTCAGTAAAAATCCGTCTACTGTGCCGACAGATACGTCTCCTAAGGTTTGGCAGATGCAGATGAACGCCATCGGTGCAATGTCTGTCGAACAGCGAATTTCGGTTTGGGAAGAAATTCAAAACCAATTTGCAATTATGGAAGACGCCTCGATGCGGCGGCGCTACCCAGAATTTAATGATCACCAGATTTTGGTCGAACTTGTTCGGGCTCGTTATGGTGAAGAACTTGCGAGAAAAATTGTCTCGAAATCTAGCGCACTTTCAACTTGATCGATCTTGTTTACGCCTTTCGACTTGTAGTCCTAGCCCTTGAGGATGTATCTGCACGATATTTAGTTGTTGGTTCAACAGCTGCGGGCGCGTGGGGTGTGGCGAGATCCACTCGCGATGTTGACATTGTCGCCGTGATCTCAAGTGATTCAGTTGAGGCATTTTTGAGTGCGCTTGAAGGTAACGATCTTTATGTGCCCGCTGACGAAGCGCGACTGGCCGCAGAATTTGGTGGATCTTTCAATATTTTGCACACAGCAACCGGAGGAAAAGTTGACCTATTCGTTTGCTCACCAGACGACAAGTTTGAGTCGGTACGTCTTGATAGGCGCGTGCAGTTAAATATTCTCGGAGTTCTAACATGGGTAGCCACACCCGAAGATGTTGTACTTTCTAAACTTCGATGGCGGCTTGAGTCTCGATCAGAAACTCAGTGGCGCGACTGCATCGAAATTGCTGCGTCGCAAAACTTAGACACCGATTACATGCGATTGTGGGCGCACCAAATTGGTATTACTTCCGACCTTGAAGAACTTTTAGCGACAACGCAAAATTAAATTTAAAATTGCCAGACCGCATCGCAATGTTTAGAGTTGCATGCTCTTGATCTCGAGGAATTCTTCGAAACCGTATTCGCTGTATTCGCGGCCGATGCCTGATTGCTTGTAGCCGCCGAGAGGTGCATTGATATTGAACGCTCCACCGTTAACTGCAATTTGACCAGTTCGTATTCGTCGCGCAATAGCAATCGCCTTGTCTTTATCTGACGCCCAAACAGCACCCGACAAACCATAAACAGTGTCGTTTGCAATTTGAATTGCTTCTTCTTCGTTGTCGTAAGCAATGATGCTCAACACTGGGCCAAAGATTTCGTCTCGTGCAATTGTCATTGAGTTTGTAACATTCGAAAACACGGTCGGCTTGACGTAATAACCAGTGGTGCAACCTTCTGGTACTCCGACACCGCCAACAACAACTTTGGCGCCTTCGTCGATACCTTTTTGGATGTATCCGTTTACGCGGTCGCGTTGCGCGGCAGAAGCTAGTGGCCCGAGAGCAGTTGTTTTCTCGAACGGATCTCCAACGATCATTGCAGTTGCTGCTGCGCATGCAAGAGTTTCTGCTTCAGCAAGACGAGACCTCGGTACCAACATGCGAGTAAGCGCGAGGCAGGTTTGTCCGCTATTCAAAAATGCTCCACCAACACCAGATGAAACTGCTTTCGCAAAAGTTGCTTCATCTAGATCGGCACAAATAATGTTGGCCGACTTCCCGCCAAGTTCAAGAGCGACTTTTTTAACGGTCTCGGCAGCGACTTGTGAGACGCGACGGCCCGCACGAGTCGAACCCGTGAAAGAAATCATGTCGATACTTGGGTGAGCGGCGAGTGCTTCACCAACAACTGGGCCAGTGCCAGTCACAAGATTAAATACGCCCGCTGGTAGACCGATCTCGTCAATAATTTCAGCGAGGATGAACGCATCAATCGGTGCAATTTCGCTTGGCTTCAAAACAACTGTGCATCCAGCAGCCATTGCAAAAGCAACCTTGGCGGTGATCTGGTGCAATGGATAGTTCCATGGAGTAATGCAACCAACAACACCGATCGGCTCGCGCACGACAAGTGATGAGCCAAGTTCATGCGAGTATTCGAATTTTTCTGCAACGATCGCAGCTTGCTTGAACGAGTTAATTGGCAGCCCAACTTGAATCATCTGGCTGAGAAACTTGGTCATGCCGGTTTCGCGAGAAATTGCTGTAGCGAGTTCATCCATTCGTGCCGCGATGCCATCGCCGATGCGATTCATATATTTGGCGCGCTCCTCAACGTCGAGAGCAGACCAGGTCAAAAATGCGGTGGCTGCAGCTTTGGCCGCGGCATCAACATCTTGCGCATTGCAGGATGGAATCGTCGCCATGACCTGCTCATTTGTCGAGTCAAAAACTTCAATTGCTTTATCTTGGCCCTGCGGAGCCACCCATTTGCCATTGATGTAAACCTTGTCGTATGTATGCATTTTGCTAGTCCCTTTTTTTGTTTCCAATTAGGCTAGTGCGACTAGTTTTGACCTATGCAAGCCGAGCGTTTAACCCCTGCAATCGGTGCGTTGGTTTCGGGGATCAACCTTTGCGAGCCATTGACACCCGCGCAATGCTCTGAACTCTCGGCATTGCTCGTTGAGAATCATGTTTTATTCTTCGAAAATCAACCCTTGACCCCGCGTCAACACCGTGATCTTGCGGCCAATTTTGGACCACTACACGT
Source organism: Actinomycetota bacterium (assembly GCA_026393655.1). Taxonomy (GTDB): domain Bacteria; phylum Actinomycetota; class Acidimicrobiia; order Acidimicrobiales; family Ilumatobacteraceae; genus BACL27. The sequence goes on from JAPKZT010000288.1 coordinate 3,921, forward strand.
GCACCCTGTTTATCCGCATGATCCAGAAGTTGAAGAAATTATCGTGCTCGATACGAATGTCAAGAATCCGCCCGACAGCGATACTTGGCATACGGATGTGCCGTTTATTGAGTGCCCTCCGATGGGCTCGTTACTTTCCGCACGCGTGATTCCGCCGAATGGTGGCGACACATTATGGTCGAGTTGCATTGCCGCGTATGACGCACTTGATGCTGAATATAAGGTGTTGATTGAAAATTTGACAGCCGAGCATGACCTGGCGGCGGCGTTTACTGATTCTCGTTATGGCGAATCAGCTGAGGCTCGCGAGCAACTTGCAACTGCGCGAAAGAATAATCCGCCGATGATCCACCCCGTGGTTCGCACGCACCCAGTCAGTGGCAAGCGTGGTATTTACGTGAATCAATCTTTCACAACGCGGATTATTGAGCTTGCGCCCGACAAGAGCGCCGAAGTTTTGCAGTTTTTAACTTCGCATGTTGCGCGCCGAGAGTTTGTAGTGCAGTGGAAGTGGAAGCCATACGATTTGGCGTTTTGGGATAACCGGTTGACGCAACATTTCGCCAATGCAGATTATTTACCGCATCGTCGCGTTATGCACCGCGCGACAATTCTCGGCGACAAACCGTTTCGCTAACTAGCGCTCTTCAGATTTGTCGATTTCTTCGATCTCGACTGTTTCGTTTGCGTCGATCTCTTCGATCTCGACTGTTTCGTTTGCGTCGATTTCTTCGATCTCGACGATTACGGCGTCTTTTGCTCGCTCGCGATGTTCGGCCAACTCTTCTGGCGTTCCCTCGCGCCACTTCGCCGGATCAAAATTTTCGAATAGTTCAAGGTATTCGGCAGCCGTCAATACTTTTTGTTTTATTTTTTTGTTCATAATGTCACCTTAGATTTTTTGGGTTGAGTCTCATCGCGTGAAAAATTCGCATCGTGTTTCTGCGAGTTACGCAACCTATATCAATGAGATTGGCGTTTGAGTCGGCGCGAATCATGTCTTATTCGTCTTTGTTTGAGTCTGACCATTTCTTATAGAACTTACGGAAAGTTTTAAGTTCGCGCATGTATGCATCACGGTGTTTACCAAAGTCTGGGTCAAGCGAAAGCAATGACAGCAGTTCATCGCCTTTGTCTATCAGCGTGCGGCCGCTAGTGATTAGCCATTCTGAAATATTGCCGTGAGCAACGCCGTCTTCAAGTTCAACGGCCTGCATGTCACGACGATGTTGGTTGATCTCGCGTTCGAGTGCGGCGATCTCGCCCTGCAGAGTTCGCGGTTTGTTCAAAGCCATCTGTTGAGAGTAGTTGACCCCTGTATCAGACTTGGCGCTTAGAAATCAATTATTGGATGCTTGGTGAAAAACCAAACGCACCGTCAAAAATTTTGATGTCACTATTGAACTTCTGCTCAGCAAATTCAGCTGGCAGATTGAGAATTGCGCCGATTGTCTGCCAACTAAGACCGAAGTAACGAGCCTCTGCAACCGATCTGATGATCTGGTTCTCTAGGTGTTTACTGTTTATTCTTTGTCGAAACTCAAGAACTTCGTCAGCTGTTGCTGTACGTGTTTGTTCATTATCGAAGTTCTCGAATCGCTTGACAGATTCTGCGAGTGACAACCTTTGTGGATTTTTGGACTCAGTCATGGATCACCTCAGATATTTCGCTCGAGCTCGCATAGCGTGGATAATGAAAATCGAACCTAAATCGCCGACACAACCCAATTCGATAAGGTTTCCATGACGATCAGAGCCAATATGCATTGTGCAATCGTCAAGAATCTCTATCCGAATTGAATTTCGAAACGCATGTTGCATGTCAAGGTCAGTAATTCTGTGTTTTCGGGCACTTGACAAAATTACTGGATCTATATTATCGCCTGATCAATAATGCGATTGAGGTTCATTGACATACTCGCTATGTGTGTTGACAAATGAGATGTCGGCTGGTCGGTTCTTGAGTGCAAATGTCGGATGCGCATATGGGGCAAGGCAAGTAGTGTGTAATGCGTTATGGCGCGAGAAAAGATTTACACCCGAGCAGGTGACGACGGCACAACTGGTTTGTTCTATGGCGGACGAG
>JAPKZT010000073.1 GCA_026393655.1 Actinomycetota bacterium
AAGCGATGCAGGATCGATGTTAGATAATCCTCCGTCTGCCTCTAAAATTTGACCGTTCATGTAATTGCTTTGTTTGCTGAGTAGAAAGAGTGCAACGCTTGCGATGTCCTCGACAGTGCCCATTCGGGACAATGGAACCAATTTGTTGGCGCGGTCAACGATTTGTGGATTTTTTGCATAAAAGTCTGCGGCCCGTTGTTTGAAAATAAATGAACCTGGGCTTAGACCGTTTACTCGGATGTTTTTTGAGGCAAAACGAACTGAGCCGAAACGCACAAGTTGCGAAAGAGCGGCTTTGGATGCGTGATATTGAAAATTTTGGTCGGCGAGTACTAGATGAGCACCGGGTGAAGTGACTAATAAGATGGCGCATTCTTTGTCTCGGTCTCGTGTTGCCAATACTTCAAGTATTTCATAAGGAGTGTAAACCTCAACTGCGTATTGCTTTAATGGCGCCGATACGTCGCTTCGGTACCTGTGAGCAAAAGCAACTGCGTCAAGCCCGCCAACCTGCGAGTCTATTTTTGCAGCTAACTCAATTGATTTGGCAGAATCTTCTAAATCGCACTCATGAACTTCAAAACAGTTGTTTTCTTTGGCGAGTCTGTTAATTGCGTCGTCTCGCGTTCGCGTGACTAGATGCACATCATGGCCCGTATCAGCAAGTTGTTTGCAAATCTCAAGGGCAATTGGTGATCGCCCACCGTAAACGAGAGCACTCATGTCAGTGGCTCAAGTTAACTAATTCAGCAGCTGGGAGCGGTTGGATGACTGAACCTGGGTAATCGAGTTTGCTGAGACGATTTTTTATCAAGCGATCATGTTGCCAAGCCATAATTATGACGGTATCAAATTCATCGTTCACGACTTTTTGCGGGCTTATTACCGTTAATCCACTTCCTGGCGCAAACTTTCCTTGACGACGCGGATTGTCGTCAGTCAGAACTTTAATTCGGTCAACTAAATCAAATTGATAAATCAATGTCGTCACACTATGGCTGACCCCGTAACCCGCAATTTTGTCAGCTTTTACTGCGTCTAGAAATCTGTGTGTCTCACTTTGCGCTTTTTTGATCCGGTCGTTAATATCTGCAAACCAACTAGCGTGGCGAATACCCACCCATTCTTCGTATTGGGCGAGTCTGCCAACATCTCCGCTCACGGAAGCACGAGAACTTTTTGTACGAAAAATTGCTTGGATTGAGCCACCTTTAAGCCCGACTCTGCGGATTTCAACAAGGTCAAGTCCAAACTTTTCACCAAGATTAATAAAATCTTGGCACGAAAAATAAGACACATGTTCGTGATAAATGAAATCAATCATGTTGACTCTGAACTGATCAGGGTGGTATCCCGAAAGAATTGCAATAGTCGTGTTGTCATCAGACAAGTCCTTGAGACCTTGAAAGAAATTGGCGAGGTCTGGAACATTGGCCGTTACAAAATTTGCCGTGATTAAACTCGGAGCGCCGAACTTTTTGCGAATTTCGCTTGCAGATTGAATCGAGAAGTATCCGTTATTAGTTTCAACTCCGCGAGCAGTGGCTTCTTGTGCGTGTCGAGGTGAAGGCTCAATGCCCAACACGCTCGCCCCCAAATTTTTGAAATGCTGCAACCAAGTACCGTCGTTTGAGCCAATATCTAAAACATAATTATTTTTTGATTTTGAACAGTCTCGCCAAAGTTGCTCGGCAATCCTCTGCATTGAGTCAGAAAGTCCAGGGCTGTCAGATGTTTCAAAAAAGTAATCACCATAACTTTCCTCAGGTGCAACTACTAATGGCAAAAATGTATGTCCGCAATTGTTACAAAGTGCCAACTCAAGTGCGTATTTCGGCAACGATGTTGCTTTTTCAAATGAATCAGAAAGGCGGTCACCGAGTGGTGTGGCTGCTAGAGGTAAAACAATTTCTTGTGAGTCGCTCGTACAAATCGGGCAACTTCTATAGTACGAAGTTTTAGAGTTCATGGTGAGACCAATTTAGCCACTATCTAACTACAAGCAAGGTTCAAATGTTCGAGTTTCACGATTCAATTGACGCAGCTAAAGTCGTATTAGAATAATGTGCGTGCATATTTCGCAATTAATGAATCAGTTAGCCCATGAAGTCGTTAAATCTTGCAGATTATGCGGATCATCTGACTTGGTTTCATCCTTGCGACTTCGTGATACGCCTTTTGGTGATCGTTACCTACCGCCTGGCAAAGGCGCAGCCAATGCAAACTTAATTCCACTTGAAGTTATGCAATGCATTGTGTGTAACGGTTTTCAAACTTCGGTAGTTGTTGATGTTGAAGGTATGTATGAGCACTATTTGTCACGACCAGGGGCTGTCAATAAAGTTCTGAGCGGCGCCTACCGTCAATACGCCGAG
>JAPKZT010000052.1 GCA_026393655.1 Actinomycetota bacterium
CAGTGTTTCAGCAGATGTCTTAATTCTGCTCACAGACTTAAAAGGTTTATTTACGGCTGATCCAACCGTTGACACGAAAGCAACTTTTATTGAAACGGTAAATGCCGATGACGAACTACTGTCCGTTCGCGCCGGTATTTCGAATAACACGCGCGGTAGCGGCGGCATGGCATCAAAACTGGCTGCGGCGCGCATTGCCTCATGGTCAGGCGTACGCACAGTTATCGCTTCGGCTAAACGACCAAATGTCGTGAATGATGCACTGAACAAGGTCGCAGGTGCCGGAACGCAGTTTTTGCCACGTCAACGCGAACTAACAGCCCGCAAGTTGTGGATTGCCTTTGCCGCACAAGCAACTGGCTCAGTCACAGTTGATGACGGAGCGCGAGATGCCCTTGCTCGTAAAACTGTTTCGCTGTTGCATGCTGGTGTGATTGCAGTGACCGGTGACTTCGCTATTGGCGACACCATTGAAGTTAAGGATCAGCGTGGTGTTGTTTTCGCTCGCGGCATGTCAGGGGTAACTGCATTGCAGGCCGGCGCAAGTGCTGGCATGCATAGTCGTGATCTAGTTGACGGTGTGGCTCAAGAAGTGATCCACCGCGACGACCTCGTGATCTTGCTTGGCTAGCTGGCTAGTTGACTATTCGACTAGCCGCGTTTAAATAATTTTTGCACTTCGCTGACTTGAAGCAAGTACAGCATCGCAACATAAATAGTTACGCCGATTAGTAATCCACTGAAAACCTGTGTCGCTGCGTTGAGCCCTACCGCGGATTCGTGATTAGTAAACAACATTGATCCCAAGCGCAAAAAAATTGCCATGACGCCTGCGCTGATCAATATTGGTACCAAGCCAGCAAGCAACGAATGGGCGCTGAAGCCGCTTGATTTTTGTTGCATCACGAACAATGCAACAACGGCTGAAACTAAATATGCCAGTGAAAATGCTAAACCTAAACCTAAGACATCAAAACGACCGACTAACAAAATTGCGAAAACTATGTTCAAGATATTTTCGAATAGGTTGATCCAAAATGGAGTTCGAGTGTCGTTGTTGGCATAGAAGCCGCGCAACACAAATAAATATATTGAGAAGCCCGCGAGGCCAACCGCTAATCCAGATAGTGCACGCGCCGTATTTTGAGTCGCTAACGAATTAAAATTGCCATGCTGTAACAACATCGCAACCAGTGGTCGAGCGAGTACAAACATCCCAAATGCCGCAGGGATAGTTACGAGCGCAGTCAATCGAACCCCTGAGATAAATTTTTGATGAAATTTAGCAATGTCGAGATTTGCTGCGGCTCGAGCAAGGTCAGGCACAAATGTGGTTGCGATTGAAACTGCGAGCAGGCCGTGGGGCAGTGAGAAGAATGTGTAGGCCTTGGAATACGCATCAACGTTTCCGCTGCCTGGGCTAGCGAGATTTTTTATCACGACTAACGAAATTTGATTCGCGACAACATAGCCCACTGCCCAGCCCGAAAGTTTCAGCAACCTTTTGACTGCCGGATGATTCAGATCCAAATTCCACGAAAGTTTTGATCCACTATGCCAAAGCGCAATCACCATAAATAAAGTCATTGCAATGATCCCAGATGTAGAACCAAGACCTAAAAGCAGTTGTAGCGAGCGATTTGTCGCAACTTGCGCAATAGTGGGCGGTTTCATTGAAGTCACACGTGGGATAGCCAATAATGTAAAAATAGTTACAGAGTTGGCAACAACGGGTGTCCATGCAGCGGCAAAGAATCGACGTTTTGAGTTCAAAATTGCACTCGCGATTGCTGTCAAACCGTAGAAAAAGATTTGCACAACGAAAAGTCGTGTCAAATTCGTGCCTGTTTATCTAAACAATGCCACGTCGATCTCGCTAGACGGGTTCAGAGAAAAGACACGAAAAATTAATGGCGATGCAAATAATGCCAGCGTCGTAATCGCGGCTAAAGCGACAACTGCGACACTAGAAATTGCGTTGACAGCATCGTCGTCGCCGTCTTGGATATGACGAGTGAATAGAGGCACTAACGACGCGGCTAAAACTCCGCCGAGTAAAAGTTCGTAAACTACGTTGGGCGCGTTATTCGCTGCATCGTAAGCATCCGCTAACGCGGTTTGTCCGATCATTGCGCCGAAGATGATTATGCGAATCAAGCCAGTCAAGCGACTTAGCGCTGTACCGCTAGCTACGGTGAGGTTCGCACG
>JAPKZT010000335.1 GCA_026393655.1 Actinomycetota bacterium
TCCGACACGAAAATCATCTTGATCGCCGTCGACTTTGCGAGCATGCCGAGCCATAATCGGCGAATCACCAACGCGACCAAGTTGTAGCGAATCCATTTCTTGACGGGATGGAAAGTGTGCGAGCGTCAAGATCAACACATCGCCAGGCTTCTCACGCTCGTGCATGATAAAAAACAAACTCTCGCGCCAATCTGGGTGAAAGTGCAACACATTAGGAAACGGCTCAGGTATCTGATGCGCAAATCGCTCATCAAGTGATGTGAATTTAGCCATCTCTATTTGCTCATCTTTCTAAGCGAAAAGTTTTTCGGTTTCAAGGTCAATCATTTGCTGGCCATGACGATTGGCCATCACCGCAAACATTGCATCGCCTCGTTCGGTTTGTTTGACAAGCATCGATGCGACAATAGCCATGATGTAGCCCGAAGTACCAAGCAGACGGTATTGCGCCCATATGTCTTCGTAATCCGTACCGATGTTTTCTGCTTGAAGCCCTGCGCAGTATCGCCGCACAAGACTTTGTTCATTGTCACGACGATCATCAACATCGAAACTTGCACCAATGAAATACCCCAAGTCGCAAGCCCCTGGCATTGCGCCAACAGTTTGCCAGTCGACAACTTTGACATCAAAATGTTTTTTATTTTCAGTGAACAATAAATTGTCTAACCGGAAATCGCGATGGGTAACGGTCAGAACATCGGGGAAGGCTGCGGTATAGCGGTCGTAATTCTCAACCAGTCTGGCGCCAAGCGAAATAATCTCGGCACTTACTGAGCTTGCGAACCGCTCAGCAAAACCCGGAAACATTGCTTTCAATAACTGACTAGTTCCGGCCGCACTAGTGACCGAGTGCTTCGGTAACCAGATGAACTCGTTTAGCTTCTCTGATCCCCAAAGCGGAGAATGCAACTTCACTAATTCATCAATTGCCGCTTCGGCTTGTTGAATCGTTGCAACAGAAATCTGATCACCTTGCGTCGCCCCGACAATATCTTCGAGTACCAACGCAAAGTCGTCTGTTTCTGCGTCATACCAAACATGTAAGCATTCAGGTGCAGCAACTTTGACGTACTCGCGCAGATTCGCATAAAAATTAGTTTCGAGTTCATAGCAACGAGTCGCACGCGATGCACCGCGACTATTTTCATTTTGTGAAGGCACTTTCACCACCACGCTCGCAGCACCGCTAGCCAGTGGTTCGTTGAATACGACGCGATAACTTTCTGCCATCTGACCTGTGCCAATTGATTTCACTGAATCAATCGCGAGATTTGCGCCACCCGAAATCTTCGCGATTGCTTTTGTTAAATACTCGGCGCTAATCCCGACATGACTTGACACAGCACCCATGGATTGAACCTTAGAATAAATCGGTGAATTCTTTCAAAGTTGCATCGCTTGCCGAGTACCCGCATCATTGGCAAACCGCCGCCGAGTGGTCTTTCAAGGCATGGAAGCACGATTTTCCGAGCGATACCGTGCAGACATATCTAGATCAATATGCGGTTGCAGCCAGCGAGCCTGAAGAGTTAATTGAGGTCTTTGCAGCGATTGACAGTCAAGGAAATTTACTTGGCGTCGCATCACTCGCTGATGACGACGAATTACCTGATGCGCCTGAGCCCGGACCGTGGCTGGCAGCAGTTTTTGTAACACCTGATGCTCGAAAATTTGGCGTTGGTTCGGCTCTAGTTGCACATGTAGTTAATCGAGCTCGCGAACTGGGCTATCCAAAAATATATCTATATACGGAACACCAAGAGAACTGGTACGCGACAAAAGGTTGGGTAAAAATTCGCGACGTTATTTTTTTGGGCTTGCACCACACAGTGATGCAACTCGAACTGAAAGTGATGCAACTCGAACTGAAATAACTAGAAACTAATCTGGCAGAATTCTGCTAATTGCCGCTACTTAAGGCCCAACGCGCTTCGACAGTTATCGAAACTTCCTGAGTGCCGAGATCTACAACTGTTTTTGCAGCCACGCCCGCAGACGCATCAGCACGCAACCAAGGTTGCGGAACTACATTCGACGTTGCGAACTCTCGAACCGAAATAACAGGACCTAGTTTGACGTTCAGCAATTTGGCGTAATCTTCAGCCTTTTTCTTGGCTATCTTGATCGCGTTTTCACGGGCTTGATCTGCTGCATCTTTGGTATCAAGCAAAATTGGTGCAAGCGTGTCAATCGTTAGATCAGTGCCGACCGCTCTTACAACTTCGTCAACTACTTCGCCAGCTTTTTTGGTGTCACGCATTGTTACGGCGAAAGACTGTGAGGCGCGAAAACCACTTAATTTTTGCACTCCCTCTTGAGAATATGAATACTCTGGGTAGACACTGACATTTTGAGTAGAAATATCTTTGCTGTCGACACCAGAGTTATCAAGTGACTCGCGGGCTTGCGCAGCTAGGACATTTGC
>JAPKZT010000311.1 GCA_026393655.1 Actinomycetota bacterium
ATTAATGCGTTAGTTGATTAGATGGCTATTGCGTTAAGACATTTAGCGGATCAACAGCGTCGAGTCCGAGCGCTTTTGCTGCGGCGTCATTTGTTATTTGTCCATCAACTGTATTGACACCAAGTTTCAGTGCTCCATTGCGTTGTGCGGCAGCGCGAGTTCCATACTTCGCAACATCAATTAGATAAGGCAGAGTCGCATTAGTTAACGCATAGGTGCTCGTATGCGGTACTGCACCAGGCATATTGCCAACCGCATAGTGCAACACACCGTGCTGTTCATAAACAGGCTCTTTGTGCGTTGTCTCGTGAATAGTTTCGATGCAACCACCTTGGTCGACCGCGACATCAACGATTACTGCACCGGGCTTCATTGACTTGACCATGTCTTGCGAGACAACGATTGGCGCTCGCGCACCAGCGACGAGTACTGCGCCAATCAACAGATCGGCCTGAGCAACACATCGTTCAATTGCACCACGGTTAGAGGCGATAGTTGTGATTCGTCCGCGAATAATTTGGTCAAGCATTCGTAGACGATCCAAATTCTTGTCAAGCAATAAAACTTCGGCTTCCATTCCTCCAGCGATCCATGCTGAATTCCATCCAACATTTCCTGCACCAATTACTACAACTTTGGCCGGGCTAACACCTGGTGCGCCACCCATTAAAACTCCACGACCACCGTTGGGCCGTTGCAAATAGAACGCACCTACCTGAGTAGCTATTCGACCTGCGATTTCGCTCATGGGGGCAAGTAACGGAAGTGAAGCATCTTGTTCTTGCACTGTTTCGTAAGCGATTGATGTGGTCTTGTTTTTTAGTAATGCCTCTGCGACTTTCGGATAAGCAGCCAAATGTAAATATGTAAAAAGTGTTAGGTCGTTGCGCAGAAATTCGAATTCTTGAGCAGTCGGCTCTTTGACTTTTATGACTAGTTGTTGCGACCAGGCATCACCTGCGGTTGGCACAATCGTTGCCCCGGCGGCGATGAAGTGAGCGTCTTGAATTGATGCACCAAGACCTGCTCCGGTCTCGACGAATACTTCAACTCCTGCCCGTTCAAATTCGCGAACTCCATCAGGGGTTATCGCGACTCGACCCTCTGAAGTTTTAGTCTCTTTGGGAACACCTAGGGTTTTGATTTGGGCAGTATCCATGTTTATATATGTCTAGCCTGTTTCTGACTTGGATTCGGAAGAAGAAAGTTAAATATGTCATGCTTGTAGATGTCAGAATTAACAATTAGGCGAATTAAACAAATTCGTAAATTAATTCGGCATTGTCACTGATCATTTCGGGGGTTTTAGTTGAATAGCGAGCGTGGATCGGTTGAACTATCAAATGTGACCAAGCGCTACGGTGATGTGGTCGCGGTCGATTCACTCAACCTAGAAATTAAGTCTGGTGAGTTTCTCTCATTGCTTGGTCCGAGCGGTTGCGGCAAAACTACCACCTTGCGAATGTTGGCAGGTTTTGAACAACCTGACGAAGGATTCGTGCGGATCAGTGGAGAGTATGTGCAAGGTGTACCTCCGTACAAGCGCGATGTGAACACAGTGTTTCAGCACTATGCATTATTTCCGCATATGAGTGTCGCTGAAAATGTTGCATATGGGTTGAAACAAAAAGGCGTTGCAAAGTCTGAGATCGGCACGAAGGTGATTGAAGCGCTTGACATGGTGCAGATGTCAAAATTGGCAGGTCGTCGGCCGCGACAACTTTCTGGTGGTCAGCAACAAAGAGTTGCAGTGGCACGTGCGCTAATAAATCGTCCAAGTATCTTGCTACTTGACGAGCCACTAGGTGCTCTTGACCGAAAACTACGTGAAGAAATGCAGATTGAACTCAAACTTCTGCAAAGTCGACTTGGGATTACGTTTATTTTCGTGACTCACGACCAAGAAGAAGCAATGTCAATGTCTGACCGAATTGCGATCATGCTTGATGGACATGTTGAACAACTCGGTGACCCTGAAACTGTCTACGAGCATCCGACCTCGGCGTTCGTGGCTGGGTTCGTTGGGCGAAACAATTTTTGGCGTGGTGTGGCGACATCTAACGGTGCGAAAGCCAGCGACGGAACAGTGTTTGTTGCGACGCGACCCGAAGAAACTGTGCCGGCAGGCCAAGATGCGCTTGCTGCGGTAAGACCTGAAACGATCAACTTGTCGGCGACCAAGCCGAGTTCGGATGCGAATTTCGTGAGTGCCCGAGTTGCTGGTGTATCGCATTTCGGCGATGTATTGCAATATGTGGTGACTGCTGGGTCTCGCGACTTGTTGGTGCAAGTGAGCCGCACCGACCCGTCTCGATTCGCGGTTGGCGAATCAGTCTGGTGCACTTGGGCTGCAGAAGATGTCTATTTATTCTCGGCGCGACAGGCAGATCTTGTGCTTGCAGGCACTCCTAATGCGTGAGCGTTTGACTAATATTCATTATCTAAATATTTAAGTAATTGTTTTATTAACAAATCAATCAAGGGGATAGCCATGAGCAATGAAAAAAAGCAATTGAAAATGTTGGCACCAGAAGGTTTTCGCGAGAAACTTTCACGACGTGCATTTCTTCAAGGCGGCACCGCAGTCGCTGGGTTCGCGTTAATCGCAGCCGCTTGTGGTGGCTCAGATAGTGCAACCGAAAGTTCAACTGCCGACACAAATACGAGCGATGCGACGAGCACCGAGGGCCTTGCCTCAGGCGACTGGAGTCGAGTGATAAATCAATCCAATGGAACTTTGGCGATGTACACATGGGGCGACTACAACGACCCAGATTTGGTCGGCGCACTCGCAGGGTCAACACTTAACGTGACGATGAAAGTTGACTATTACGCGAGCAACGAAGACTTGATTACAAAACTTGCAACAAGCGGTGGCAGTAGCGGTTTTGACATCGTTGTTCCAACCGGACCATATATTCCACAAATGATTGAAAAGGGTTTGATCCAAAAACTTGACAAGTCGTTGATACCTAATATGGTCAACGTCGATCCAAATTATCTCGCACAAGATTGGGATCCAACGAATGATTACTCAGTTTGCAAAAACTGGGGAACGACTGGTTACTTCTACGACACAACTAAGATTTCAAAAGAACTTACAACTTGGCAAGATTTCATTGATACATGCATGGGCGAAGCAAGTGGCAACTGTTCAGTAATTGATGCCGCGCCAAATTATTGTGGTATGTGGTTCTGGGCGAATAAAATTAACTGGAATACTGAAACACCTGCAGATCTTGACGCTTGCGAAAAATTCTTAGTTGAAGAGTTTGCGCAACACATCAAAGCATTTGATAGTTACCCTTCAACGAAACTTGCTGAAGGTGCATATTCGATTGCAATGGCATGGAACGGTGACGCACGTCAGGCCTATGTGCGTATTGAAGAAGCTGGTGGAAACCCAAGCAACTGGAAGTGGGTGCTTGGGTCACCAAACACGGAATTATGGATGGACAATTACTGCGTTGCAGCAGGGGCGCCAAATGCCGATGCTGCGCACGCGTGGATCAACTGGGATTTGGTTCCAGAGATTTCGATCAAAGATCTCAGCTATCACGGCTATCACACCGGAATGAAGAACATGGCACAACTTATTTCCGATGTCGCTCCAGATTTGGTTAAGGGCGACATGATCTTCTTCGGTGATGAGCAGGTTGCGACTATGCAGACACAAGTGATCACACCAGCGCTTGATCGTTTGATCGACATCTTGAACAAATCCAAGGCGAAAGCCGGAGGCTGATTTGGTGTGACCGTATCGGTCGCTTCAATTTTACGCAGGAGATGGCGAGGGCCTAAATATCTTCTCGCCATCCCTGCGATTATTTGGTATTTAGTTTTTTTCGCTGCGCCAATTGCGTTTATCGTTCTCTACTCATTCGGTACTAAAGACTCATCAAAACTTGTACCAGTAGATCTAGGCAGTCTTTCGACAAAAAGTTATACAGCAGTATTTGACGAGACTTTTTTCAAGACATTTCGTGCGACATTGCGCATCTCAGTTTTAGCAACTTTTTTGTGTGTTGTGATTGGGCTTCCAGTTGCATATTTTGCAGCGTTCAAAGTAGCCGAAAAATGGAAAGCAGTGATTCTCGCGGCCGTCGTAGTACCAAGTTTTACCAGTTTTCTAATTCGAACAGTTGCG
>JAPKZT010000264.1 GCA_026393655.1 Actinomycetota bacterium
AATTCTGTTCTGCGAACCCTCGAATTTCTGCGAGCAGGTGGACACGAGGTAGCGGTTTTCGCACCTGGACCTGGAGAGTCATCAGTCAACGGCGTGCCGGTAATTCGAATGGGATCTTTTGGATTCCCGGGTTATGTTGATTTGCGAATTGCAGTACCGCGTCGGGCATTAGAAAGTGAAATCAGAAATTTTCAACCAGATGTGATTCATGTTGCGGCGCCTGCGGTGCTCGGTGCATGGGCTCTTCACATTGCTCGCAAACTTGCGATTCCGTCGGTCGCAATTTATCAAACAGATTTGGCTGGTTTCGCTCGACAATATCGACTCGGCGCGACGTCGCCGGCGCTGTGGCGATATATCGCTGCTATTCACAATCGGGCTGACATCACTCTTGCTCCGTCATCAGCAGCCGTGTGGGATTTACGAAGTCACGGAGTTGAAAATGTTGTTCGGTGGATGCGTGGTGTTGACGCAAAGCGTTTCAACCCTGAGCATCGCAGTGCTGAACTTCGCCATCGCTTTAGTTCGCGTGGCAACACAATCGTTGGGTTTGTTGGTCGCATTGCGCGCGAAAAACAAGTTGAGAGACTTGTAGAGGTTGCAGCATTGCCAGGAGTATCACTTGTAATCGTCGGTGATGGCCCATGCAAAGACAAACTCGAAAAGATGATGCCTTCGGCGTTATTCACGGGCTTTGCAAGCGGTCTTGAATTATCTCAAATGTATGCATCATTCGATGTGTTTGCCCACACTGGAGTCGACGAAACTTTCTGTCAAGCGATTCAAGAAGCACTCGCATCTGGAGTTCCTGTTGTTGCACCTGCGTCTGGTGGACCACTTGATTTAGTTAAACATGGACATAATGGATTTTTATGGAACCCGGCGAAGCGCCACACATTTGTTGAGAGTGTTAACGAATTAGTAACTAGCGACGAGACCCTCAAGTTTTGTGCATCGAATGCTCGTGCGTCAGTTGAACACAGAACTTGGGATTCAGTGATGTCAGAACTTGTTGGTCACTATCGCGCAGTAGCAAATGGTCTTTCGTTGGCTTACAGCGGGGCCTCAAATTGAAATCGCTAATCGTTTCACTACATGATGTCGCACCGGGTTCTGCAGAGACGTCGCGTAGGTGGATGGAACTTTTTGATGAGCGCAATCTTGCGGTATCGCTACTGGTGATTCCTGGAATTTGGAACGGCACTGAACTACTTGCCGATGAACAATTTCAACAATGGCTTGCACAAATCAGCAACAGTTCACACGAAGTCGTGCTACATGGTTTGAATCATCAGATGATAGAAGAACCTAGTACTAGTTCGTTGAAGTTAATAAGCGGCCGATTGTTTGCGCGAGGTTGTCAAGAGTTTTGGGCGCTTAGCAAAGCTGATGCCAAAGCGTTGTTGAGTGACGGTTTAAATAAATTATCGTCACTTGGCTATCAGCCGACTGGTTTTATCGCCCCAGGCTGGTTGGCATCGGCCGGCACAACACAAGCAATAAGCGAGATCGGCTTTTCTTACACAACTTCACACTTGCTAATTAGTGATCTGTTATTCGAAAAGCGCCACTTTGCACCAGTTATTTGCCAGCGACCGAACGCCCCGACAACTCGGCTTGTGATGTTGATGACAACCCTGCTGGCTGAAATTCTAATGGCCCTGCGTTTACCGCTGCGGATTGCGGTCCATCCAGAAGATCTGCACGATGCAAAACTTCGAAAATTAATTCTTAAATTAGTAAGTCGGGCAGTCGTAAATGGATATCAGTCAATTACTTATGACCAATTCGTAACTAGCAAGCGCAAGCGAAACAAAATGTCAACAGGGTTGAACAGCGCAATGAGTTTTGTCTAATGCATATTGTTCAAGTCGCAAATTTCGTCACACCAACTTCAGGTGGTCAGCGCGTTGCGCTAAATACTCTCGCCAAAGAATATATCGCGCAAGGACATTCGTGCACACTTGTAATCCCTGGTGCGCGATACGAAGTTTCAAATGATGGCCTGCGAAATTGCGTCGAGGTGCCCGGCGTACCCGTGCCATTTAGCGGTGGGTATCGAGCAATAATTGCACGACAAAAACTTGAGCAGGTGCTTTTTGAGTTAAAGCCAGATGTCGTTGAGTTATCGGACAAAACAACATTGTCTTGGGTGCCGCAGTGGTGTCGCCTTAATAACATTCCATGTGTTTTGTTTTCACACGAACGTGCGAGTGATGTTGTTGCAGATCGATTCGCAACCTGGATGCCAGTCTCAGGAATTTTTGATCGTTGGGCTCAAAATATTCAAGACAATGTAAGTGCGGTTGTATGTGCAAGTAAATATGCCGCGCAGGAGTATCGCCATATGAGCGAACGAGTGCGAATCATTCATCTCGGTGTTGACCACACGACGTTCACAAGCTCTGCTGCGATACAAAAACAAGATTCATCGCCAGTCGTGTTATACGCAGGTCGGCTTTCAATTGAAAAGCGGCCGTATGTCGCAATAGCCGCCATCCGTGAACTTCAGATTAAGGGGCAAAGAATAAAACTGCTGATCGCCGGTGATGGTGCAATGAGAAAGAAGTTAGAAGCTACCGCAGATGGATTAGACATCACATTTCTCGGACGAATTTCCGACCGCAACGAACTTGCCGAAATTATGGCGAGTGTTGATGTCGTAATCGCGCCTAGTCCGTATGAAACATTTGGTTTGACGATTCTTGAGTCACTTGCGTGTGGCACACCAGTGGTTGTGTCGAACAATGGTGCCGGCCAAGAACTTATTGAAAATGGTTGTGGTGAGGCTGTTGAAAGTAGCGGCACGCAAGTTGCTGAGGCGTTGCTACGAATTTTGTCTCAAGATCGAGACGAGATTCGTCGTCGATGCATATCGAGAGCATCTGGCTATAGCTGGCATCTTGCGGCATCTGAAATGTTGCAGTTATTTGAATCACTTACTTTGAGAGACCAAGCAAAGGCAGCATGATGAACATTCAAATAGTTCCTATCGCAGGATATGAAGATCAGATCAGAAAACTATTCTGGCAAACATTGACGATTGGTAATCCGCTTACATTTGACTTGACATGTTCTAAGCAATATGAAGCACTTGGGCTTAACTGGTATTTCACTAATGGGTCGCGTGACGGGGTCGTTGCATTGGTAGACGAGAAAGTCGCTGGTTATTGTCTTGTTTGTCTAGATGGTGTTTCGTTTCGACGTGCACAGCGCACACAATTATTGAAACTCGCTGGTTGTGTGTTGTTTGCGTTTGCAACGGGTCGAATCAACAATAAGTCGCGTCTTTTCTATTGGCACCGGTTCAGAGACTCGCTAACGATTATGCGAACTCGAAAGGTTCTTCCTGCAAATATCGACATGCATGTTCATTTAAATGTTGTCAGTGGCTACAACGACGGATCAATTTCTCTTCGACTGCGAGCGCACGCCGACAATGTATGTATTAGTAGCGGGTCAACTGCTTATTTTGGTGAAATGAATTCAATTGGTAAACGTCGTACGTTGGGGTTGCGCCGAGTTGGTGGCAAAATCATCGACCAGTCAACAAACAGAACCTTTAGTTGGCTGACTGGTCAAGACATTCATCGCTTGACGATGGTGCGATATCCAGAACAGCCAGTAGCCGAGCCAGTTCTCGAGAAAGTTTTGCAGGCGGCATAGATGACCCGAAAAATCAACGTTTCAGTTTTTGGCGCTGGATATGTCGGGCTTGTGTCGGCGGCAGGGTTGGCAGCAATTGGTCACAATGTTGTGTGCGTTGATATTGATGCAAACAAAGTGAGCAAATTGATTGACGGCGAAATTCCGTTTTATGAACCAGGCCTGAGTGAACTGGTGTTGAAATGTGTCGCGAATGGTTCGCTACGTTTCACGTCGCTACCTAAAAGTGCAATTGCTCACGGCGAAGTTTTGATTATCGCAGTTGGCACACCACCGCTTGAAGACGGAACCGCGGATCTTTCTCAGGTGCTTTCGGTAGCTAATACAATTGGCGGACAACTTGAGAAATATGAAGTAGTCGTTGTCAAGAGCACGGTTCCAGTTGGCACTTCAGATTTGGTCACAAACGAGATTGCCCGAGCAATGCATGAGAAATCATTAAGCGTTGACTTCGCGGTTGCATCGAATCCAGAATTTCTCAAAGAAGGCGATGCAGTAAACGATTTTATGAAACCTGACAGAATCGTGGTGGGCACAAACGATCAACTCGCCATAGAGATATTGCGAGAGATGTATCAGCCGCTATGTGTAAACGAAAATACATTGATGGTGATGGATGCGCGTTCATCGGAGTTGTGCAAGTACGCGTCAAATGCCATGCTCGCGACGCGAATATCTTTCATGAATGAAATGGCCAATTTGGCAGATTGCGTTGGTGCTGACATCAACGAAGTGCGTCGAGTGATGGCAGCAGATCCACGTATCGGCGCAAAGTATCTCAACGCTGGTGCCGGTTTCGGCGGAAGTTGTTTTCCAAAAGATCTTCGCGCGATTGCGGCGATGGGCGATGAGCACGGATGCTCACTTGACCTTGTCGCCTCGGTCATCTCGGTAAATGATGCTCAGCAATCAGTGCTACTAGAAAAAGCCAAATATGCAATTGGGTCATTGAAAGGCAAGCGTTGTGCGGTTTGGGGTCTTTCTTTTAAGCCCGACACTGATGATGTGCGCGAAGCACCTGCCGTTGCGCTGATCCACTCGTTAATTGCTGAAGGTGCAACTGTTGTTGCGCATGATCCGCTCGTGTCATGGCTTTCGATGTACAGCAGTTTGCCAACCGAGATTTTTTCGATAGTTGATTCGCCGTATGAGGCAGTCGTTGGCGCCGATGTGTTATTTCTAGTTACCGAGTGGGAGCAATTTCGTAATCTCGATGTATCTCAGCTGATAGAGAAAATGCAAAATCCTGTGATTATTGATGGCCGCAACCTTTGGAGCAATATTGACTTCACGCAAACCGAGGCAACCTATATTGGTATCGGTCGTCACTCGTTGGTTGCCAACAAAACATCGGCAAGTGTTCAGTTGCTGGCCGGCTAATAATTTAATGGTATCAAAGTGATACCATATTGTCATGGCTATGACATTACGACTCACCGACGAAGAACAAGACGGACTCAAAGCCTGCGCCGCTGACTTTGGTATCTCAATGCAAGAAGTTGCGCGTCAGGCGATTCGCGAATACATCGTGCGCA
>JAPKZT010000266.1 GCA_026393655.1 Actinomycetota bacterium
AATTATTGAACTACAACTTGATGTATTCATTGATGACTTGGACGAAGTATTAACTGACAAATCGTTTCCAAAGAAAACCAAAAAAATTCTGTTTGGATACGCAACCTCGACGGATCAAGAAATCTCAACAATGCACTCATGGCGTGAAGTCGGTGACGAATTGTTTGGCGAAATTAATTCGAGTGTCATATTGTCTGGCGCTAAATTTGTATGCCCAGAGTTGAATTGCACATCGGCACAACGCGTTGAGGGTCGCGGCAACAGCAAAATTTTTCGCGTCGAAACTACCGATGGTTCAATTGCGCTAAAGGTTTACCCCGATTTAGCAGTTGATAATCGGTTGCGGCGCAACGCCGAGTGGCAGGCATTGAATTTTCTTCAACGAAATAAAATGAGGGTGCCAAAACCAGTACAAACAGACTCAGAACTCAACTGGTCTTTAATTGAGTGGATAGACGGCTTACCAGCAGATCCCCAAAATCAAGCACATCTTGATCAGGCTGCAAATTTTATTCAAAAGCTGCACCAAGCCAGTCGTGCGATCACTTCAGGAGACGAGTTTGGGTTAGCAACAGAAGCGTGTTTGAATCCGTCATTTATTGAAAATCAAATTAATAATCGGCTTGCTGCACTAAAATCAGTCGAAGATTCTGCACTGCGTGAGTTCATCGACAATGATCTTTCACCAACTTTGGCTAGAACTATTGAGAGCACTCGTCGTTTGATACCTGATAATTATGACGCGATTCTTGATCAAAAATATTGGACTTTGAGTCCGTCTGATTTTGGCTTGCATAATGCAATCGCCACTCCGCAGGGCGATCTTGTATTTTTCGATTTCGAATATTTCGGCTGGGATGATCCTGTCAAATTGACTGCTGACGTTTGTCTACATCCTGGAATGTCTCTTGACGAGAACGCACAACAGCGTTGGATCGGTGAAGCCAAGAGGCTTTTCGCCGACGATTCGAACTTTGGTTTGCGATTGAATGCTCTCTACCCGTTATACGCAATTAGATGGGCATTAATTATGTTAAATGAATACAGAACCGACAAAATAAAGAACCGATTAAACGCACAGAGTAGAATGCAATCTGATATTCGTGGCGCACAGTTGAAACAATTGGAGAAAGCAAAGTTGATGTTGAAGAATGCAGATCGGACTGTTTTGTAATGCCAATGGATGACCGATCGAAATTATTGCGCAGATACGTCATCGACGCAATGCGTGGTGGCGGGCGAGGTCACCTTGGGTCGTCAATGTCGATGATTGAAATTCTGCGAGTGCTGTACGACTCGGTGCTTAAATATAATCCGAAAAACCCAGAGTCGACTGATCGCGATCGATTTGTCCTAAGCAAAGGTCACGGTTGTCTCGCTCTATATGCAATTTTGGCGGACAAAGGTTTTCTCCCAATTAGCGAACTTGAGAGTTTTTGTCGACCAACTTCTCGCCTGGGCGGTCACCCAGAGCGCGGCAAAGTACCGGGGGTTGAAGCGTCAACTGGGGCACTTGGTCATGGTTTGCCAATCGCAGTTGGGCTCGCACTTGCGATGCGCTTGCAAAAACGCAATAGCCGAGTTTTTGTTTTAACTGGTGATGGCGAAATAAACGAAGGTTCGAATTGGGAGGCGGGTATGGCGGCATCTAAGCACAAGCTGTCAAACTTGACGGTGATGGTGGATTACAACAAGTTGCAAAGTTATGGCAAGACATCAGAAGTTTTAGATCTCGAACCGCTTGTCGACAAGTTTAAGAGTTTTGGTTTTGTCACCTATGAAGTTGACGGTCACGATGTCGCAGCACTTGAGGCAATTTTCAAAAAATTACCTTTTTCAGATAGCGCACCTTCGGCAATAATCTGTCACACAATTAAAGGCAAGGGATTCCCGTTCGCTGAGGGAAACCCTGAATGGCATCACAAATCAGGAATGACAGAAACTGATATCCAACAGATGTACGACTGCCTCTAATGCGTAAAACTGCACTTGATTGTGTCTACAAACTCGCCAAAATTGACGAACGGGTTGTGTTCGTTGGCTCTGATCTCGGTCCGGGCGTGCTCGACAAAATGAAAACTGAATTTCCACAAAGGTTTTTCATGGAAGGTGTCAGTGAGCAGTACATCGTCGGCATGGCAGCCGGTTTAGCGATGGAAGGATTCATCCCTTATGTGAATACCATTGCAACTTTTCTAACGCGACGTTGTTACGAACAAGTAGCGGTAGATCTTTGTATTCACGATTTACCGGTTCGTCTGATCGCCAATGGCGGCGGTGGAGTTTACGCACCGCTTGGGCCAACGCATTTGGCTATTGAAGACATAGCGATTATGCGGGCGTTACCGAATATGGCAGTAGTAGCACCTTGTGATGCAGACGAAATGAATCGATTAATGATGTCAACTCTTGAGTGGCCACATCCGATTTATATTCGTCTCGGCAAAGGTGGTGACAAAATTGTCAGCGAAGAGAAAAATGGTTTCGAATTAGGCAAATCAATCCTGATGCGAAACGGAAATGATGGCATGTTCGTCACGACCGGTGTGATGACTCAACTTGCTTTAGAGACTGCAGAAGTATTAAAAAATGACGGCGTTAATGTCGGCGTAGTTCATATGCATACGATTAAACCGTTTGATGCTGCTGGTGTGATTTCTGCGATTGAAAATGTAAAAGCAGTTGTCACAGCTGAAGAACACATCATTAACGGCGGTCTCGGTTCGGCACTGCTCGAAACGTGCAGTGACCTTCGTCCAGAGTTATTACCAAAGATTGCGCGAGTAGGTATACCTGACAAATTTGCAACTGAGTATGGCAGTCAAAATTCGCTATTGAAGCATTGGGGAATCACGTCGGATACCTTGATAGGTGCGATGATGAAAAAGCTTGGAGGTTAGTTGTGGTATTCACTTCAGATGAAGATCTCGCAATTGCTAACGAATATTTAAACCTTGGCTACATAATTAGACCAAATGCTGACAAAGAAGCATATAAATGGATTCAGCAAAGCACAGCCACTGTGGCGGCTGATGCGCTAAACATTGAGCGACCAACTGATAACGAAAAGTTTTTAAATGAAATTCACAATCTTGTCGAACCGTCAAAACTAAACGATTTCAGATTAAAAGTTATCCAAGGCTTAAACGCACTTCCAGAATTTCGCTTGATGTACTTTCGTTTGGCGAAACCATATTTAGAAGCAATTGTTGGCAACGAGCTTGCAATGCAGCAACGCATCAACTTGAGCATTCAAATGCCAAATGACACAAGTTCATTGTTGCCGGTACATGCCGACACCTGGTCAGGCGATTCACCGTTTGAAGTTGTTGTTTGGCTACCGCTAGTTAATTGTTTTGGCACAAAGGCGATGTATTTGTTGCCTCCAACCGAGTCTGCAAAATTTTCAGATGAGTTCAGCAAGCGCGGTGGAAGCAGCAGCGAGTCTATTTTCGACTCAATAAAAACCGAAGTTAAATGGCTCGAAGTTAAAAGTGGACAAGTATTAGTTTTTGATCAGTCTCTCCCGCATGGCAATCGTCTAAACGAAGAAACTGAAACTCGCTGGTCGATGAACTGTCGCTTCAAGGGTGTGTTTACTCCGTATGGCGATAAGAAGCCCGGAGAATTTTTTGAGCCGATCACTTTACGCCCAGCATCTCGGCGCGGTATGTCATACGAGCTTCCCAAAATTTCATGAAAAGGTTGCGCGGCTACATATTCGCTCGCCCGTTTATGGGCGAAAGGGCTCCGCAACACGTGCAAAATATTATTTTGCGCGACTATTGCAATAAAAAAGGTTTTGAACTATTACTAGCGGCAACAGAATACGCAATGGCTGATTCATCCATGATTTTAGAGTCGGTGCTAGACGATCTAGATAGCGTTGATGGAGTCGTGTTTTACAGTCTCTATCAATTGCCAACTCAATCAAAACTTCGAAATTCGGTTTATTCACGCGCGCTCGAATCAGGCAAATCACTGCATTTTGCTGTCGAAGGAATGTCGATTACGAAGCCAATAGATGTTGATTCGGTTGAGCAATGTTTATTGGTTAAAACGACTCTTGATAACTGCATCACAAAAGTTGAAGTTTAAGCAATGGGTGTTTGGCGCGAATTCGTAACACCTTTACATAAGTCAACGAAGCGTGATTATCTTGCGCGAATGAACGACGACAAAGTACATTGCATGCTTAAGGCCAAGCAGTACGGTGCCGATTACTGGGACGGCGACCGTCGCTATGGATATGGCGGCTACAAATATCGC
Source organism: Actinomycetota bacterium (assembly GCA_026393655.1). GTDB lineage: Bacteria > Actinomycetota > Acidimicrobiia > Acidimicrobiales > Ilumatobacteraceae > BACL27. The sequence goes on from JAPKZT010000266.1 coordinate 4,270, forward strand.
GCAGGATATTGGACGCCTGTTGCCCAAAGTTTGATTGATACCTACAAATTGAAACCGGGTTCAAAGGTTTTAGATTTGGGTTGCGGAAAAGGTTTTTTGTTGCATGAATTGTTGCTGCTTGAGCCTGAACTACAAGTAGTAGGCACCGACATTTCAGAGCATGGTTTAAGCCACACGACCGATCTTGTCAAGCCGCACGTACAAATTCACGATGCGCGAGGCGAATTTAAATGGAAGGACAAAGAATTCGATCTAGTAATTTCGCTCACGCTTCTACATAATTTACGAGCGTTTGATTTAGAAAATTGTTTGCGTGAGATTCAGCGAATTGGCAAGTCTCATTATGTAACTTCCGAGAGCTATCGAAACGAACTTGAGCAATTTAATTTGCAATGTTGGGCGTTGACTTGCGAAACATTCTTTGATTTAGACGAGTGGCTGTGGATATTTGAAAAGACTGGCTATACGGGCGACTACGAATTCATATACTTTGAGTAGTCAATGTTCGTTTTAACAACCGATAAATCCGGCCGTATTTTGGTCGAGCATGTTGTAGCAAGAAGTGGCTCGTCTGAGAATTTGGTTGCGTTGCCAAATGTCGAAAAGAATTTTTCACAAACTCAACTTGAGAACTGGATGAAAAATCATTCGATAACTAAGGTTTTTGAGACCAAGCGTTTTAGTTTGTTAACTAGTACCGATCTTCCGAAAACTGAATATACATCATGCTCTGTCGAAAATGCAGGCTCGCCAAAGTTTCCTTTTGAATGGTTATCAGTTGAGAATTTGTGGCAAAAAAATATTGACAATTCAATAGCTACTGCAATGAACCAAATCATTTGGCAAGTCGAGAGAACTAGTCCAGGGAGTTTAGAAAAACTTGAACAGATGTTTGTGAAAGATTTTGACTTGAATAAGGTCAATCCACGAGTTTTTTTCGCGAAGTCCGAAACCGTTGAAGCGACTGAAGCATTGATCTCGTTTCTTGGTGCATTCAGTGTCGGAAACGGGCAGCAAACTGCACGGCTCTGCATGCATCACAGTCAGTCACAGGTGATTCAAGAAATGCTAATGATTCATGCAGTGCCCATTAGCACAGGGCCATTACGCCAAAATAACGATTCTTCAGTTTCGTACCACATGATGCGCGGAGCCTTAGAAATAACTTTGCATCACGGGGGTGTTGTCGGCGACATTGTTCATCATGTTGAGCGCCGCGCCGATCAGCCTTCGTCGCAAAGTTCAATAAGAGTTCCGGCTCGCGTTTTTCGCACGATTCGAACGATCACAGACTCGGCCGTGTTCATTGAAGTTCAGAGTGGTCCATTCTCCGATAGCGACACCGAGTGGTCTGCGAAAGAGGACATTCGATGAGAGTTTTAATCGTCGGTGGCACTGGAGTCATCGGTTCTTCTCTGCAAAATTCATTGGCGAAAAACGGTCACGATGTAGTCATCACTTCGCGTAAGTCGTCTACATCAAATGATTCAACGCTGCAAGTTAATTTGGAGAATATTTCAGATTCGGTGCGAACGATTCGAAATGCCGGAAACTTTGGTGCAGTAGTTCTTTCGGCCGGAGTAAGTTCAATACGGGCGTGTCGAGTAAATCCAGAAGCCACATCATTGGTAAATGTCGAGGCTCAAGTTGCGATCGCCAGAGAGCTTCTTTCAATCAATCAACCAAAAATTATTCTGATCTCTAGTAATCGAGTCTTTGATGGGGCAACTGAGCGAACAAAGATCAAGTCGAAGTACAGTCCGACGACAGAATATGGGCGCCAAAAATCGCAAGCCGAAACAGAGTTGTTATCGCTTAGTGCGTCAGTGAAAATAGTGCGATTTTCAAAAGTAATTTCCGAACACACTGCATTGATAGTTGATTGGTTCAGCAAACTCTCAAGTAACGAAAAAATTTCGGCGTTTGTTGATATGGCGATTAGCCCAATAACTGTTGACGCCGCTGTTGATGTCATCGAGCACGTACTCGTTGCCGAATGCGAACCTGTAGTTCAGTTCTCGGCGGCAGATGAGATTTCTTTTTATGATTTGGCTTGCGTTGTAGCAAATTATGCCAAGTCGCCAATTTCTAATGTGATTCGTCAACTGGCACAAGATGCAGGCGATAATGCAATCCCTCATTCGTCGCTAGAATCAAGTGTGTTCCCGTCGATCAAGCCGATGCCGTCCTTGCACTCTGTTCATAAAATTATGGAGAAACTTACCAAGTCATGAAAAACGGCACAGTTTTTGTCTCCGGAACATTCAATGTTCTTCATCCAGGACATTTGCGCTTACTAAAATTTGCCAAAGACAGTGGTGAAAGACTCGTGGTTGGTGTTCTCAGTGATCGTGTAGCTGGGGTGGCGGCACATGTGCCCCAAGAGTTTCGTTTAGAGGCTGTCAAAATGCATGCGATCGTAGATGAAGCATTTTTGATTGATGATTCGGTGAATGAAGCGATCCGTAAAATTCAGCCGGCACGAGTTGTTAAAGGTAAAGAACATAAAACTAAAGACAATCCAGAGCAAGAAGCCGTAGATAGCTACGGTGGAAAACTGTTGTTCAGTTCGGGTGATGTGGTGTTTACTTCGCTTGATTTGATTCGTCGCGAGATGGCAATTCAAGAGCCAAAGACGATTACTTTGCCAATTGATTTTATGTCACGACGCGGAGTAACAAAAAAATCTTTGTCGTTGTTACTTTCAAAAATGAAAGATACGCAAGTAGTAGTGATCGGCGACACAATCGTTGACGAATATATCTCTTGTGATCCACTTGGAATGTCCGAAGAAGATCCAACAATTGTTGTAACGCCGATTTCAAGCAAGAAATTTATCGGCGGGGCGGCGATAGTCGCGGCCCATGCAGCCTCACTTGGCGCGAAAGTTAAATATTTCTCAGTCGTTGGTAATGATGAGTCAGCACAATTCTGTCGCGACGAATTGACAAAATTCAATGTTGACCACGAACTAATAGTCGACGATGCAAGACCTACAACCCTTAAACAGCGGTTTCGCAGTCGCGGTAAAACTCTGTTGCGTGTCAGTCATCTGGTGCAACGTTCGGTTGACGAGCCGATTCAAAAGAGCCTCGTAGCGAGTGTTAAAAAAGCTTGCGCTAATGCCGATCTGTTAATTTTCTCAGATTTTAATTATGGATGTTTACATCAGAATGTGGTTGATCAACTCGTTGAAATTGCGACCAAAAATAAAATGCGAATAGTCGCAGATAGTCAATCTTCGTCACAAATTGGTGATATTTCAAGATTCAAAAATGCAGACTTGATAACCCCAACAGAACGCGAAGCCAGATTGGCGCTACGCAACACTGAAGACGGTCTCGTCGTAATCGCACAGTCGGTCTGTTTAAGCGCAGAAGCAAAAAGTGTCACTTTGAAACTTGGTGAGCAAGGCGTTTTGTTGCACGGTCGATGGGGCAAAGACTGGGAGACCGATCAGATTCCTGCTCTTAATTCGGCGCCACACGATGTTGCCGGCGCTGGCGATTGTCTGCTGGTCGCGACTTCGATGGCGATGACAGTTGGTGCAAACATGTGGGAGTCAGGGCTGCTCGGTTCGCTGGCGGCGGCAATTCAAGTTGGGCGAGTTGGCAACACACCAATCACTCAAAACGAACTTCTGCACGAGTTGGCGGAGTGAGAGCGGTTCTACTTGCCGCCGGACTCGGAACTCGACTTAGGCCACTCACCGACACAGTTCCAAAATGTTTGGTACCGATCAAAGGTAAGCCACTCTTAGATATTTGGGTCGAATCGCTACTTCATGCCGGAGTCAAAAGAATTCTCGTAAATCTTCACTACATGCATGAGTTGGTCGAAGACCATATTGCGAATACTGCATATCGCGATCAGGTTGAAACAGTTTTTGAACCAGAGTTACTTGGTACAGCAGGAACACTAGTTGCGAACCAAGAATTTTTTAAGGGTGAAGACGGAATGTATATTCACGCCGACAACTATTCAGAAGTTGACATTTCTCAACTGATTGAACTTCATTTTCAACGACCGAAAAATTGTTTAATGACGATGCTTGCATTTCGAACCGACACGCCACAAACCTGTGGGATTCTTGAACTTGACGATCAAAATGTTTTGCAAAAGATGTACGAAAAATCGCCAGAAAATCATGGCAACCTGGCAAATGCAGCGTTGTACGTTCTGTCGAACGAATTAGTCACAAGCGTTACAACTGAGCATGATTTCAGTACTCAGGTGATTCCGAAACTACTTAAACGCATCTATGTCGTTGAAACTGACAAGACTTATATTGATATCGGTACTCCAGAGAGTTATCAACGCGCTCAAGAGATTGCAAATGTTGATTAAAAAAGTCAGACGGCAGTTGTTTCAACTACGGCACGGCAACTTTTTAGCGTTTCTGAAAAAGTTTTCAAAATTGAGAGCATTGCTAACAGTTTTTGCAATGTTGAGCTTTCAAGAGCGACGGTTTTGGAAAAAACTAAACAAGATCTCATATAAGTTTTCTCAGACTGTTGGCCAGAATCTTGAACCCAATAAATCTGATTCCTTGATGGTCAGCAAAGTTGAAGAAATACTGAACCAAATTAGAGCATTAATTAAAGATAACAAGACCGCAGCAGCCCTTGAAAAACATCGTCAGGGTGCTGAACTGTTTCCAAAATCGGTTGAGTTAAAACAAGCTCACGCACAGACATACTTTCTTCGAGGTGAATGGACCAGTTATCTTGAGGTTTCAGCACAAGCAGATGAGTTGATGCGACAACTCGCCCAAGACCAGTCATTAGATAGAACCCGGTTGCGTTTTCTTGGCAACGGATGGACGGGACCACTTGGCCACATTTCTTTGCTCGATGCGGTAATCAAGCTTAGAGACTTAAATTTGCTCTCTGACGAGCAAAGGATTCTGCTCTACGATTCTCAATATTCATCAAACAGCGCGCTTCTGAAACTTTTTCTTCCAAAAATATTAAATATTAAGAGTGACGTCAAACTTATTGAAAAGTTCACACAAAAATTTGGTTCGATAGTTGATCAAGTGCCGATGTACCGACTCAAGACCGGGGTAGTCGATCAGTGGTCGGCTATCGATATTGCGAACCAAGCATGGAGCAAAGAACATCGAGAGCCGGTTGTCAAACTTTCTGACTCGATCGAGGCTCGAGGAATGTCGATTCTCAAACGGTGGGGGCTTCCATCTGATGCGTGGTTTGTAGTGATCCATGTGCGAGAAGGTGACCATCGAGCACACGCCCGCCTACAAAACGCCGATATTTCGACGTATTTCCCGATGATCCGCGAGATTGTAAATCGCGGTGGATGGGTAATTCGCATGGGTAGCCCTTTGATGTCGCCACTGCCCGAGATGCAAAATGTCATCGACTATGCGCACGCAATAGAGCGAGTTGACTGGATGGATGTGTTTCTATGGGCAAAGGCAAAGTTTTCTATCGCCACAAACTCTGGCGGCTCAGAAGTTCCGATGTGTTTTGGTACGCCCGTAATTAGAACAAACTATTCTTCATTTGGTCACTGTTCATTTTTCGAAAAATCATTTATGGTGCCAAAGCTCTACAAACTCAAAAGCGAAAAGGCATCAATGTCATTGCAACAGGCACTGCGCACTCCGATTCCTTGGTGCGAGTCGACAGTTCATGAAAACATTGAATTTGAAATCATTGATAACTCACCTCAAGACTTAGTTGAAGCAGCAGTTGAAATGTTTCAACGATTTGAGAAAAATAATTGGGATATGACTGATCAGCAAAGCAACGCACAGAACATTCGACTCAGCGAAGGTGCGGTAGGCGGGCTACCGATCTCGCAAAGCTTTCTTGACAATCACCAATTATTTGTTAAAGCATGAAGTATCTATTCAAGTTATTCCATTTAATTTTGGGATTAGCTGTTGCTATCGCGATTCGATTTGTCTTGCCGTTTCGCAACTATAAATTTGGTCGGTTGCCGAGTCACGAAATTGGGCATTACGCATCAAATGTTGAAATCCACTTATGTGAAAAAGATGCAAAAATTCATGGTGATTCTAAAAAAACGGCAGACATCTGGTACCGAAACCCAGATCACGCGGTTGCCAACAATCAACTAGACACAATGTGGTCACGCGTAATCAAGATTTCTAATTCACCGATAACCCGATACGCCGATGCAATTTCACGGCGACTACCCGGCGGGTCTAAATTTTCAATTTCTCACCACGACCGAGATGCATACGGTCTCTACGGCAAGATGCAGTCGCATATTCAATTTTCAAATTCAGAAATAAAACAAGGCGAAGATTTTCTTAATTCCGTGAGACAGGTCGCTGGTCAGAAGTTTGTGTGCTTGGCTGTTCGTGATTCTTCGTACAAACGAGATCAGTTTGAGAATCGCGACATCCGTCATGATGACTATCGCAATAACGACATCAGCAATTTTCACAATGTTGCCGAGCGATTAGCTTCAGACGGTTTTCTTGTTTTCAGAATGGGTGCAAAAGTTGAGCGACCTTTTGACGTAGATATGCCAGGAGTATTTGATTACGCATCAAACGGCATGCGAACCGATTTTCTAGATGTATACCTTTCGGCGAACTGCGAAATTTTCATTTCAACTGTCTTGGGTATTGATTCAATCCCAGAGATTTTCCGTGTACCAAGAGTTTTGACTAATTACATTCCGATCGCCAACTTCGGCAAGTATGGCCCTCAAGATTTGATAATCCCAAAACAGTATCTGATTGAAAACGAGAATAGGTTTATGTCGTTCAGTGAAATTGTGGCATCAAAAAATGCGCTCGGTTCTTGCACAAGCAGTTACGAATATCAACGTGCAGGCCTAAAACTTAAAGAAAATACTCCACACGAAATAACACTTGCGACTCAAGAATTACTCGCCCGCAAAAATGGCACCTGGCAAATAACTGTCGAGGCAAAGACTCTGCAAGATAGGTTTTGGTCGTTGTATGACCAACTTTCGCCTCCAGGTATTAAGAGCCGTGTAGATGATCACAAACCAATAATTGGCACAGAGTTTCTTCGCGCTAACCCGCACTGGACGGCATAAAGCTTTGAAGTTCAACATTGATCCCCGCCTCAGTCGGCTAGTTCGACTAACTCTTTCAGCACCATTCGCGCTCTTCTTCGTCGTATTAATTCGCTTGATTCGGCCCGTTTTTTTAGTTCGAATTGGCGTGATGCGCAGCGATCGAATTGGCCATTTCGGCCTTGAAACCGAACTCTGGCTTCTTGAACAAGAATCTGGTGTTGCCTCGCGTCCAAAGCGGTCAATCGATATTTGGTTTGCACCCGAGCCAATCGCCAATCGAGTTCTCCACAAAATGTGGAAGCAAGTGCTGACAATCTGGCCAAATTGGTTGATGGTTACGGTGTTTCGTATCAATAATTTGATCCCTGGCGCATCTGCTCACCAGATCAATAAAACAACTGCGACATGTTTAGATGTTCACAATTTGTTAGACATCTACCCACCGCGCCTCAAATTTACCCCAACGCAAATCGAACAAGGCCATGTAGGTCTTGCAAAGTTAGGAATGAAACCTACGGATCGATTCGTTTGCTTTATCGTTCGAGATTCGGCATACACAAAAAAAGCATTCCCCGAAAAAGATATGTCGTACCACGATTTTCGAAACTGCGACGTAAGTGACTATGTTGCAGGCGCCGAGGCACTGGCAGATCGCGGCTTATTTGTATTGCGCATGGGCTCTGTAGTTTCAAAGCCACTTATCTCAAATAATCCACGCGTGATTGATTATGCAAACTCCAAAGTCCGTAGCGAATTTATGGATCTCTTTCTCGGAGCCCACTGTGAATTTAATGTTTCTGACGGTTTAGGTTTCTATGCAATTCCTGCGATGTTTCGTCGGCCGAACGCATACGTTAACTATTCGCCATTTTTTATGTATTACTCGTCTCGCGCATGCGATTTGGGTATTGCAAAAACAATGATTGACACAGCGACCGGCAACCGTCTGAATCTCACTGAGATGGGCAATCGTGGAGTCGCCAGATTTGGTGAGACATCTCAATTCACAAAGGCAGGCGTGTCGGTCAAGAGCAACACTCCATCTGAAATTAAAGATCTGATGCTTGAGATGCTTGATCGACTCGAAGGTAAATGGAAAACTCAGCCACTAGATGACGAACTGCAAAATAAGTTCTGGAAAAAATATTCAGAAATCATCGGACCAGATCGAGAGACTTTTCACGGCGAGATTTGGTCGAAATATGGCGCACAGTTCTTGCGCGACAACCAAGACTGGATCGTCTAAAAGACATTGGTGCGCGTGGCACGAGTGGGGCTATCGTGATGAGCATAAATTAAGTGCAATTTAGGGCAGTAGCTCAGTTGGTAGAGCGCCGGTCTCCAAAACCGATGGTCGGGGGTTCAAATCCCTCCTGCCCTGCAAAAGCAAATGCAAAGAAGTTTTATTGAGTACCGTTTTGAGAGTAGTGATCGAAAGGCAACTAATTGAGCAAGTGGCCGCTTAAGAAATTTGAAGACTTTAGTAATGATGTCATTGTTGTTGACGGACTTTGGGGCTCGGGAAAACAGCTAGTTAGCACCCTTGTCGGCGGGTTTGATCGCGTTGAGCATTTTAAGTACAACCCCGACTACGACTACTTATGTGCGCTTGATCACTTGGGCTCAATTAATCGAAATGCCTCAACGACTATGTTGCAATTGATTGCCGGTAGAAATCAGTACTACAACTTGATTGGTCGCGAGGTCAATCTGCGGTGGCGTGACGAGACTGGTCCGCGATATCATCCAACACCTTTTAAGTTCGTGTCCAGACTCTTCAGTAAAGATGGAGAGGCAATCGCCCTGACAATTGACGAGAAAAATATTGCCAACAACATAACTACACACTGCATCTATCCAGTGATGCAACCATTTATCGATGCGTTCGGCTCACGACTAAAATTCGTAGAAGTAGTGCGACACCCGAGTCACC
>JAPKZT010000242.1 GCA_026393655.1 Actinomycetota bacterium
ACGATTTGGCGTTTTGGGATAACCGGTTGACGCAACATTTCGCCAATGCAGATTATTTACCGCATCGTCGCGTTATGCACCGCGCGACAATTCTCGGCGACAAACCGTTTCGCTAACTAGCGCTCGTCAGACTTGTCAATTTCTTCGATCTCGACTGTGTCGTTTGCGTCGATTTCTTCGATCTCGGCTATTACGGCGTCTTTTGCTCTTTCGCGATGTTCGGCTAACTCTTCTGGCGTTCCTTCACGCCACTTTGACGGATCAAAATTTTCGAATAAATCAAGATATTCGGCATCCGTCAATACTTTTGGTTGTGTTTTTTTCCTCATAGTGTCACCTTAGATTTTTTGGGTTAAGTCTCATCGCATGAAAAATTCGCAGCGTGTTTCTGCGCGTTACGCAACCTATTTCAATGAGATTGCCGTTTGAATCGGCGCCTATAAGTAGCCAGCCATCCTCAACTTTGCTTGACTGAAAAGCATTTCTATACGCATGAAGCATGTCTTCTGGCGCAATCCCATGTTTACGGGCACTAGCAAGGATTACTACTTGCACTATAGCAACTTGAGTTGCTCGGAGATTTCAATATTGATGCATTCAGCCATTCAGGCTGATGTGTGCCGCCTAGCGAAGATCGGCGCGAATCATGTCTTATTCGTCTTTATTTGAATCCGACCATTTCTTGTAGAACTTTCTGAAAGTCTTTAACTCGCGCATGTATGCATCTCGGTGCTTGCCAAAGTCTGGGTCAAGCGAAAGAAGCGACAGTAGTTCATCGCCTTTGTCGATCAGTGTGCGGCCACTGGTGATTAGCCATTCTGAAATGTTGCCGTGCGCTACACCATCTTCAAGTTCAACTGCCTGCATGTCGCGACGGTGTTGGTTTATCTCGCGTTCGAGTGCGGCGATCTCGCCCTGCAGAGTTCGCGGTTTGTTCAAAGCCATTCATTGAGAGTACTTGACCCCTGTAGCACTGCTTGCCACCAGATCTAGCCTCGCACACATTGCGGTGGTTAAAGAGAGTCAGAGCGGGGTAGTTATTTTGAAGTCTGATCTTAAAATGAAGTATATAGCGAATTCGCTATATACTCAAAAGATGAAATCCAGTTATGTTTTGCGTCAAGTACGACAAAAATCTGGCATGTCGCAGGTTGAAGTTGCTCGCAAATCCGGCATAACTCAGTCGGTAATCAGTGACTATGAGCGAGGCAAACGCGAGCCAGGTGCTGACACGTTTTTGCAGTTGCTTGACATCCTTGGAGTTGGCATTGATCTTCGACCGAAGCGCCGAACAAGGGTGCCGGCATTGCCAGATAGTCGACTTGCGAGACTTGTATTACGAAATCGTAGAGAAATTGTCGAGTTAGCGCGAGAACATGGTGCGCGAAATGTGCGGGTATTCGGAAGCGTGGCAACTGGCAAAACCAATAGACGCAGCGATATCGACTTTCTTGTTGACCTCGATCCCGGTGTTGGGTTGATAACGATGATCAGTCTTGAATTAAAGCTTAAAGATCTGCTCGGTGTCAAAGTTGATCTCGGTCCGGCACGACTTTTGAAACCAAACATGCGTGATGAGGTATCTGCTCACGCAGTTGCTCTTTGAAGAGGTCCGATGGTCAACGCTTAAGTGATGTCTTGGTCGCAATTGATGCAATTGCACGGCACTTGCAACGAGGCGCACTATCTGATCCTCTAGTATTCGACGCAGTGCGAGTGCGATTGATTGAAATCGGCGAAGCGATTAGCCATATTGATATTCGGTTGCTCAGACAATCGCCAGAAATCGAATGGCGTGAGATCAAAAACATGCGTAATCATCTTGCGCATAACTACTTTGGCACTGATGAATTCATTATTGCCGAAGTAGTTGATCAACAGTTAGAACCTTTAGCCAAGGCAGTGAATCGTCTATTGAACGGCAAACCATCAAGTAGCGTGTAACTCGTTATGGCGCGAGAGAAGATTTACACCAGGGCTGGTGACGACGGTACAACTGGGTTGTTCTATGGTGGACGGGTCGGCAAAGACAGCGCTTTGCCACGCGCATACGGCGCGGTCGATGAAGCGCAAGCAATTTTAGGTCTCGCCCGCGCCGAATCCGGCAAAGGTACCGAACTTGATGACTTGCTCGTGCATATCATGCGTGACCTTTGGGTGTTAATGGCCGAACTCGCGACCCTGCCAGAGAATCGTCACAAACTTGCCGACGGTAAATCTCGAGTAACAGCCGAGATGGTAACCAAACTCGAAATCATGATTGACTCACTAGACGAAAAATTTACTCCGCCGACAGAGTTTGTTGTGCCTGGCGAAAACAAGATTGCGGCACTGCTTGACGTCGGTCGAACTGTTACGCGTCGAGCCGAGCGTCACTCACTTGCCGCTGCGCCTGCGCCGTCGCAAGCCTGCCCGTATCTAAATCGATTGTCCGATTTATTGTGGACTCTCGCGCGGTGGCAAGAAGGAAACTCGCTTTCGGTTAAGAGCATTGATTAACAACAATAAAGCAGGAGCAACAATGAAAATTAGCAAACTGTCAGTAAATATTGTCAAGTCAGAAATCGCATCCCAAGCGATTGGTATTGCAGTATCAAGTGACGGTGCCGTTGCCAAAGAACTGGGTATGACTCGCGACCAGCTCGCGTTGCTCGGCTTCGAATCGAAAGTCGGTCAAGCGATTGTTGTGCCGACTGGCAAAGCCAAACAGGTTATTGCAGTTGGTATCGGTGAATCGGCAAAAGCAAATGCGGATGTAATGCGATCCGCAGCTGCGGCTCTGGCTCGCGCCGCCGCAAAGTTTTCTAGTCTCACAACGACTCTGGCAACATCTGGCCGCGCAGATAGAGCGGCGATCGCTCAAGCAGTTACTGAAGGTTTGATTTTGGCGACACACCGCTATGACGATCTCAAGACCGACAAGAAAGCAACTTCAAAACTCATTTCGGTGTTGATTGTTGCGCCGGCGGCGATGTCAGCAGCAATCAACAAAGGCGTGAAGCGTGGAGAAACAATCGCTGAAGCAGTCTGAAAGCGACATCGCAGTCGAAGTTTTCAATAAAGACCAACTGCTAGCAATGGGATGCGGCGGAATGATCGGTGTAAACCGCGGCAGTGTTAACCCACCACGCATGGTAAAAATTTCTTATCACCCGGGTGGATCAAAGGCTGCGACAAAATCATCCGCTAAGAAGTCGAGTGCAAAATCAAAGACTAAGTTGCCTCACTTGATATTGGGAGGCAAAGGCGTGATGTATGACTCTGGCGGTATCAGTTTGAAGCCTTCAAACTCAGACCATGCAATGATGAAAGCCGATATGAGCGGCGCCGCTGCAGTGTTGGCAACTATGAGCACGCTCAAAAGTCTCGGCTGCAAGAATCAAGTCACTGCTTACATGATGTGTACAGACAACTTGCCATCGGGAAGTGCGATGGCGATGGGCGATGTATTGACTATGCGCAACGGCAAGACCGTTGAAATTCACAACACCGACGCAGAAGGCCGTTTAGTTCTGGCTGATGGTCTGTCTTTGGCTGCAGAACTTAAACCTGATGCAATTGTAGATATTGCAACTCTCACTGGTGCGTGTGCTCGCGCACTTGGACCTCAAATGTCTGGCGTGATGGGCAATAATCAAACTTTCGTCGATCAAATCGTCAAGGCAGCCAAATCAACAGATGAGCAAACTTGGCAACTTCCACTCGAGCGCAAATATCGCTCGCTAATTGATTCGTATATTGCAGATATGAAAAACGTAGGCGGACCTGATGCTGGCGCAATTACTGCCGCATTATTTTTGGATGAATTCACTTCTGGCATACCTTGGGCGCATCTAGATATCGCTGGTCCAATGTGGTCAGATAGCGATGGCGGCTGGCTACAACGCGGTGCTACCGCATACGGTACACGGCTTCTCATTAATTTGGCGGAGAACTTCAAACCCCGCTAAGTTTTAATACGTTCGAGTAACAAGCAAAGGGATTTATGTTTCGCAAAATGGCTGTTGTTCTGGTGATTTTTTCTGGCGTTGGTTTGTTAGTGACGCTTGGTAATGCGAATGCGCAAGTTGTTGACCCCGCTGTGAAGGCATGCCTGGAGAAATCAATTGGCGTCAAAGCAACAAATAAAATTATTGCCGCGAAGAAGCTGACCAAAGCGCAGACCGCGCAAGTCAAAGCATGTACGTCAACATCAAATGCAACTGGTACTGCAACCGGCAATGCAACTGGCACAGCAACAGGTGCTACAACCGGATCAACAAGCAGCACAACGGCGGGCATGGTATCGCTTAATTATGTTTTACTTTCTTACATTGGTTCAAACCAATCTGGATTGGGCAATATTTCTGACCCTGCGTTGCTACAAGTTGGCAACAAACTGCGAATGTTCTTCAAGAACGGCAATGAATCTCAAATTGGTCTCTCTGGGTTTGATAACAAAATTCATTCTTATGTTTCAAGCGATAATGGAAAGACATGGGCGCTTGAGTCCGGTATCAAGATTGATGCTGGTTCACCTGTTTCGGTACAGGCTGCATCTACAGGAGGTTATGAGGCGTGGGGTTGGGTGCTGAGTCCTAACGCGGACAAAATGACTAAGTTCACTTCGTCAGA
>JAPKZT010000338.1 GCA_026393655.1 Actinomycetota bacterium
CGAGGTTTTTAATTTCAAGTGTCGTCGTGTTTTTAGCCATATATTCTTCTCAATTCAACTCGATGAAGACTTCGCCATTATCAACAGTGGCAACATATACAGGCACTGGCTGAGTCGCTGGCAGCGTGTTTGGCTTGCCGGTTTCGAGACTGAAAGAACTGGCGTGGCGGATGCACTCGATTTCTTTGGTGTCACATAAAACTTCACCATCGGAAAGCGCGACATCTGCGTGGCTGCACTGATCGCCGATTGCATAAACCTGATTATCTATTCTTACGACGGCAATTGCTCGGCTGCCGACTTCGAAGCGTTGCGCCTTGCCTGAAACCAGTTCGTCGAGTTTGCAAATTTTTTGTTTCATGATTTTGCCCCGAGAAGTTTCGTGCTCACGCGTTCTCGCAAGCTGGCAATAAACGGCAATGCCGGCAAACGATTGAGAACTTCATCAAAAAACCCAAGCACAACTAAACGCTCGGCGATTTCTGGCTGAATGCCACGACTCTCAAGATAGAAACGCTGTTCTTCATCGATCGGCCCGACAGTGCTGGCGTGACTGCATTTCACGTCATTTGTTTCGATTTCAAGATTCGGCACGCTTTCTGCCCATGCACCATTAGACAAAGTTAAGTTGCGATTCGTTTGAAATGCTTCTGACTTTGTGGCGTTCTCACGAATGCGAATTAAACCCGTGTAAACACTTTTTGCCGTGTCTTTAACGGCACCCTTGAATAGCAAACTGCTGTGCGTACGCGGTGCCGCATGATCTTGCAGCGTGCGAAAGTCGTGCATTTGATTTTCGTCTGCGAAATAGAGCGCCACTTGTTGCGAGTTGGCGCCCTGACCTTCGAGTCGCACTTCGGCGCGCATCCGGGCATAATCGCCACCGAGGGCGACGGTGAACAACTTCATCATTGAATCCCGTTGACCGACGGCTTGCTGATAACCGATTTGCCAAGTTGATGCGCCAAGTTCGTTAATCGCCACATATGTAACTCGTGCCGACTGAGCAGCACGCACATCTACAACCGGCACGATGAGCGACTTTGCGTTGGCACTCGAGATAAATCGTTCGACAACCGTTACTTCGCTATTTTCGTGCGCCTCAATCACCAACCGCGGATAAGCCACAACTCCAGATTCGTCGAGCGAGTGCGTAATTACTATCGGCTCAGCGACGACTTGATTTTTCGCAATGCTGATAGCCGTTAGTTGAGCATGTCGAACATTTAGGTCTTCAAAGATGTCTGTTGCATTGCGTGGCGCGACATTCGTCTGTGATGAAACAAATTGTTTTGCTTGGCTTGAGGCTTCGATTTTTGTTGCAACTTTGCCAAGTTCAAACTGATCAAGGTTAAGTTCGCCGATGCGGCTATAGCGCCAGATCTCTTCATCGACTGTTGGCAAAGTGAGCGCGTTCATTTGCGCGTTCATTTGCGTTTTCGCTTTTTCTTTTTATTCTGCTTTTCTTTAATTTCTGCAGCAATGTCGCTAGCCATTGCATTAATTATCGCCTCTGCTTCGTTCAATACCGACGCCGCTGTACCGTCTTTGACGCTCACCGGTTCGGCAGGGGTCACAATTGGCACGATTGTGCCGTGCGCCCAACCAATGTCAACAGCACGATGATCAAACTTCACACAATCGTCTGGGCAACGCCACGGTGCATCTGGTGCCAAGTCAAGCCGACAACGACGCATTGCGTCGCCATTTGAGTATGTGCGACTTTCGAAGTGCTTGCACTCAGTTCGCATTGACATATCTAGATTTTACTTCAGTGGGCTTTGATCAGCCGACCGAGCCTTCCATTTGTAACTCAATCAGACGACTCCATTCAACGGCGTACTCCATTGGCAGTGTGCGCGTTACTGGCTCGATAAAACCGTTGACGATCATGCTCATCGCCTGCTCTTGTGACAAGCCGCGACTCTGCAAATAGAAAAGTTGTTCGTCGGCGATTTTTGAAACTGTTGCTTCGTGACCTATCTGTGCATCTCGTGCACCAACTTCCATGTATGGAAACGTGCGACTCTCGCTTTGTTCATCGAGAATCAGCGCGTCACATTGCACATGACTCTTGCAATTAGTTGCGCCTTCTTCGACTCGAACCAAACCGCGATATGCAGTGATTCCACCATCTTTAGAAATCGACTTTGAAACAATTTTCGAGGTCGTCTCGGGCGCAGCGTGAACCATTTTTGCACCAGCGTCTTGGTGCTGACCTGCGCCCGCATAAGCAACTGACAAAACTTCACCAGTGGCTTTTGGCCCCATCAAATAAACACTTGGATATTTCATCGTCAGTTTCGAGCCGATGTTGCCGTCAATCCACTCCATGTGACCTTCTGTTTCGACACGGGCACGCTTGGTAACCAAGTTGTAAACATTTGGCGACCAGTTTTGAATAGTCGTATACGTGACATGCGCACTTGGCTTGACGATAATTTCGACAACTGCTGAGTGCAACGAATCTTTTGTATAAACCGGAGCAGAGCAACCTTCGATGTAGTGAACTTTTGAACCTTCGTCAGCGATAATTAATGTGCGCTCGAATTGGCCGGCATTTTCGCTATTAATTCTGAAATAAGCCTGCAACGGCATTTCGCACTCAACGCCTGGCGGAACATAAATAAACGAACCACCCGACCAAACTGAAGTGTTAAGCGCAGAAAACTTATTGTCGCCCGGTGGAATAACCGAACCGAAATATTGTTGGACGAGATCTGGATATTCACGCAATGCCGTATCCATGTCGCAAAACAAGATGCCGAG
>JAPKZT010000140.1 GCA_026393655.1 Actinomycetota bacterium
AAAGCTGTTTCACAAGTAGACAATATCCGCACGGCTTTCTCCAATGAGTGGTTTGAATTGATCAGTTGTGCCCAAGCATGTTGTAACTCCACGCCACACGCTTTCGCATTTCCCTTCCTTTTTTCCAAACAACAAATTTTGTCTTATTGCCCAGCGCGCTGGTGCATACAAGCGAGACCTGTTTGGTTTGCCAGTTCCCACTTCGCCAACCATGAGTTGTCGAACGTATGCGGTCGGTTTACCCAGCGTGAATGAGATTGCCGCCAAGTTGCGCGCGGCAGCGCGCACCGAGTCATGGAGAAGCTGTTCGATCAGCCGATTGTTGCGGTCGCAACCGTGCGCGAATGGCTTGACATCACAGCCCGCTGGTGCGAATAGCGTTGTCAATCGCCTTGTTGAAATTGGATTGCTGACCGAGATTACGGGTTACACGCGCAACAGGCGATTTCGCTTTGATCCGTACCTGAGATTGTTTGAAGATGGTGCTGAGATGGGAGAGATGTGAGTGGAGCGCATGTCTCTTGAAATTCTCGCAGGAGAATCGGCGCTAAGCGCACGAGTTCGAATTCAAATAAATACTTAAACCAGTTCTTGACATTTCGTAAAACGAAGTTAAAGTACTGACTGAATGAAGAGGCGAGTCGCAGGACTCGCCACCAACCGACCCGCCCGGGCACGGTGGTTCCGCCTGACAGACACGGTCTGCAAGCGGCATTTGGCCGAGATATGGCAAACGACGGGCAGCCATATTTCGACAAACGCATCTGCCTATCAAAGGATTGGTGTATTTATGACAATTGAGAAAAAGACGGATCAAGTGGATCCCAACCCAGGTATTCATGCTGGGGAGTTTGATTTATCGCAACGGCCACAGAGTTATTTGCTCGAATCGGTGGAGGATGCAATTTCGATCCTTGTTTCTGGGGAATATCGTCGATTCAGAATTCGTTTAGGGGTCGAATCAAAGGATGTCGAGGCGTTGCCGAATTGCTTGTTTTCAGCAGGGAATCTGCATAATCCGCAATCAGTTCAAGAGAGAGAGCTTCAATATGAGCTCAATCATTTGTATGGTCCACTTGCAGTTGGCGGAGAATTCTTGCCAAAGTTGTATCAAGACGAAGTGGAAATCGCGAGATTGTGTCTGAACTCATTCAGTTCGGAAGTCATTTCAATTCGTGCGCAATATTGCGAAGGCCGTTGGCATTATCGAATCGTTGATGAGTATTGTGATGTGCGTGTGCTGAGTGGTTTACATGGGGGCTATCTCGCCGAATATGCCTTCGCCAAGGAGCCACTGACCTTTGGTGAGCTCTGCAAGCTTGTTGAAAATGCAGTGCTTTGCAAAGATGGGTTTGAATGTTCACTACTGCGTTCGCACCTCGACGAATTGATTTTAGGTAATGAATGCGAACCAGATGAACTGTATGGGTTCATGTCAGGATCCAGTTTCTTTTATCCACAGTTTTCGAGATACGTCGATCAATATGTCACCCGTTACGTTGACGGTCAAGTCGAAATTCGCGCGCAGGATTTTTTCGATGCGCTGCAAAATCTGACACCAAATCGCAATGAGAAAGGAATCTCATGACATCCGAGAACGATAAAAAAGCGAAAGCCAATAGGTTGCGCCGAAGTGTTCCTGTCGTCGATCGCACGGATTTAAAAACAAACGGTTACGGCTTGACGGAGGCCGAGTCGGAGTTGGTTGCATCGATTCCAAGTGCTTCTCGAAGGGAAATCGTGCGCGCAGCGATCGCTCGGCGGTCTCCAGAACCGATCCCACTCGAAATGTTTACAGGTCCAAAGGGCTTTCCTCCTGGCAGCAAACGCGACAAGGCATTACGTCAGGCGATTGTCGATGCAACGACGGGTAAGGTCGACCCAGACCAACCAACAAGTGGGCCACTTGCCATTTGTTCTGATACTTGCCAGATTGAAATCGCCAGCATCTTCGTCAGCTCGATGCAGGGTGACATGGTTTCGCTTCGTGCATTTCGCAAGGATGGGTTCTGGCATTACCTCATGGTGGATACTGCGGGCGATGGGTACAGACCGTCTATTTCCTGCAGTCAAGCACCGCTGACTGACTTGGAAGTTTTCGAGATCTTTGAAAATGCAGATGCAGGTTATTCAGGCACTAACTGCATGACTATGCCGATTGCAATGGGCATCGAAAATGGGATTGAGGGTCGCGAGCTTGATGGTTTAGTGTGTGGGTCGAGCGATTTCTACCCTTTGTTTGAAGAGATGGTCAGTTCTCACATCGATGTTTTTATAGCGAATTTTCAGCCCGAGTGAGTTTGTGAAATGTGAACCAATCAGGCCGAGTGAAGGTGTCCGTGGGCGCCTTCACTCGGCCGAAGTTGTTTGGTCATCCTGAATAGTCACATCTTCACATCCACCCAAAGAACCTCTCTTGCGGCAGCGGGGTGTCCATCCATCAGTTGGACTTACTTTTCCTTTGCTTTGCGGCGACTTTGTACTGAAACATCTCGGCGGCTTCTTGAAGCGTGATTGAAAATGCTGCCGATTCACTCACAAGCTTTTTGTTCCTCGTTCCAGATCTGACGTAAGTTCCACATGGTCCGTTGCAAACCAGAACCTGCTTGTCATCGAGTTGATCCCGTCGATCGGATTCCAAGCCGCTTCAAACTCTCGCAGCAGGTTTGTTCACGCGTGCCGGTTCGATCCAGAAGTTTGCGCCGTCGAACCAGAAGAATGCATTTTGCACAAAGAGTTCGGCGATTGATCGTGCGTTGTTCTTGCTGGTTCGAATTGCGACGCCGAGTTCTTGGTGCGGAATCGCACCAGCGGCGTGAGTTGCTGCAACGCCATGTGCTTCGATGAACTTCAAGCCTTGCGATTGAACATGCGCGATCAATCTCGCGTGCGCTTGGCGATTTGCGTCATCACTCAGACTCTTACCTGGGTTGAATGCAGTGATGACAGCAAACTCTCCAGGTCCGCCGACGCACTGTGCGAGTTGTTCAAGTTGCTCGGGCGTAAGTGCGTTTCGCATAACGAAAGTGACATCCACGCCATTATGCGTGAACCGCAGGTTCGTGTCGTGATATTCAGCCCTTGAAGTAGAAGTCATGATTGAGTTGTACTACCTCGAAGATGTGCAATTTCTCTATGTGACTGAAGCGCCAGCGAGTGGTTCGAGGAAGGCTTGAAATCAAATTGAGAAGAATTTTATGGAATTCTGCCATGTGTTCGCCCAGAATGTCGGAAGCATAGAAGAATAACCCACAGTATTGGTACGAAGGGGTTACGCGGGCACATCTGTCACCCATGTCCCCGGTACGAACTTGTTACCCATGTGGTCGGAAACTAGCGTCTAAATCGATCACTCTGGTCGCCAGTCGAGTGTTGTCTTCGCTTAGTTTAACTAAATTGATCGTTAATTCGGCAAGTTGTATACCGATTTTTGATTCACGATCTCGGCCCTCGGCAATGGTTCGGATGTGCTCATCACATTCTCGCTGAATATTTGTGCAGTTCGAAAAAGTCTTTGAATCGACCTCGCGATCAACCTCGTTAGTACGCTTTTCGTGTTCACTCAGTAACAGTTGCTGTTTGAGCTCATTTTCGCGAAGCTTCGCTTCTGCATTGGCAAGGCTCTCCTTTGCACGCCGCCGTAACAGTTGGAGAGCCTTACGGTGTGTTATCAATCGAATAATCATCGATTGCTTACGATTAACTCTGGTAATGATCTCTGGGCGCAAACTGTAAACACTCAACTCGAGAAGAATGGCCGGCAGTGAAGCAACGAGTAATGCAATGATAATTGGGAAAACACCATATGCAATCTCTTCCTGACGCTGGGGTGTAGATCCTGGTAAAAACCATCGAATGAGTCCATTTGCAGCTCGGATTGGATTGGTGTCTTTTGCAAGACGAGTGCTTTCACCTTCCAACTTTTCAACTTCGATTGTCGAAATAGGGATCTGCTTAGTTATATCCTGAATTTCCTTGTCTTTTTCTGGCTGACTTAAGTTGGAAATTTCCCGCTGACGCGTCAGTGCGTTTTCTTCATCAATGAGTTTAATAATCTGACTGTCATATTTGTCGATTAAGATATCGTGATCTTTTTTCAACTCTTTTCGCTTTTCTTCTAGTTTATTCTCCTCATCAATGGACGGTTTGTTGGCATCATCCTCAATTGCTTTGATTTCTTCGTTTTTATCTGTACGTGATTGATCGCGGTCTATCTGCTTCTGTTCAATCTTTTTGTTGATTAACTCCGGAGTCAAGACTGAATCTTTGGGCTTAATGTCCGGTGTCTTCGTCTTCGGATCCAATGGCGCTACGGGAACCGGTAAAGC
>JAPKZT010000306.1 GCA_026393655.1 Actinomycetota bacterium
GAGTCGCTGGTTCATTTCAACCGCACGAGCTTCTTCAAACATGTCAATCACGGCATGAGAATCAGAGCCGAGTGAAAGCAACGCGCCTGCAGCAACAAGTTGATTTGACGGACCAATGCCATCGGCTAGATCGCGTTCTGTTGTTGGGCAAAAACACGCAGTGGTTTTTGACTTACCGAGAAGTGAAATATCTTCGGCGGTTAGATGTGTTGCATGAACTGCAGTCGTAAATGATCCAAGAAGATTGGTGTCGCTCAATAACTGTGTTGGTGTTCGACCAGTTGCTTTGATGCACGCACTATTTTCAGATGGTTGTTCTGAAACATGGATATGTACAACGCGATTGTTTCGGTGTTTAGAAATTTGTTCGAGTTCTGCTTCGTGCACAGCACGAACGCTGTGTGGCGCGAGACCGATTGAGTACATCTCATTACCAGTGCCGAGATCTTCTACTCGCTTAAGCCATTGTTCGATAGTTAGATCGCAAAACCGCCGTTGCTCATCGCCAAGTTTTTTGCCATTTAGTCCGCCGTGCAGATATGCGACATCAAGCAATGTCAATCGAATACCTGCACGCTTGGCTGCTTCAATAACGACTTTGCCCATTTCATTCGGATCGTCATATTGTTTGCCGTTTTGTAGATGATGCACATAGTGAAACTCACCGACATGAGTGATGCCAGCCAGTGCCATTTCACTGAACACGGCAGTGGCCAGTGCTAAATAGTTTTCGGGTGTGAGTCGGTTCGCAACTTGATACATCAACGTTCGCCACGCCCAAAAATCACCGAGACCAGAATGTGTTCGTCCGCGTAATACCCGATGAAATGCATGACTGTGTGCGTTGACAAAACCCGGTATCACGACACCCGAAATGCGCGAGTCGTTAGCGCTCGGCGTAACGTCAGATTCAATCTCCGTAATCAATCCACTGGCAAATGTAATTCGAACATTTGCCGAGCAAGACTCACCCCCGAGCCACGCATATTGTGCGTGAACCGAGCTCATTGCTCGCGCATTGGTAAGCGCACGCCGCGTTTATCGGCGACTTCAATCGCTAAGTCATAACCAGCATCAGCATGACGAATAACGCCCATTCCTGGGTCACTCATCAGAACACGCGAAAGTTTTTCTGTTGCGAGATCTGTACCGTCGGCAACACAAACCATCCCAGCGTGAATACTGCGACCGATTCCAACGCCGCCGCCATGATGAATACTGACCCAAGTTGCGCCACTCGCAGTATTGACTAGCGCATTTAGTAAAGGCCAGTCGGCAATTGCATCAGACCCGTCGAGCATTGATTCGGTTTCGCGATACGGAGATGCAACCGAGCCTGAATCTAAATGGTCGCGGCCGATCACGATTGGCGCAGACAATTCACCGCGTTTAACCATTTCATTAAAACGCAACCCAAGTCGATGACGCTCGCCGTAACCCAGCCAACAAATTCGCGCGGGTAAACCTTGAAACGCAACTTGCTCGCTGGCTAGTCGCATCCACTTGGCGAGACCTTCGTCGTCAGGAAATTCTTCAAGCACTGCGCGATCAGTTGCGGCGATGTCAGCAGGGTCGCCCGAAAGTGCAACCCATCGAAATGGGCCTTTGCCTTCACAAAATAATGGACGAATATATGCTGGCAAGAAACCTGGATAATCAAACGCTCTGTCGTAGCCGCCCAGTTGTGCTTCGCGACGCAAAGAGTTGCCATAGTCGAAAACTTCTGAACCTGCGTCAAGGAATCCGACCATTGCTGCACAATGTGCAGCCATCGCAGCACGCGAGCGATCGATGTAGTGCGCGGGGTTAGTCGTGCGAAGTTTTTCGGCGGCTTCAACAGTGAGATCATTCGGCACATAACTCATTGGGTCGTGCGCGCTCGTCTGATCAGTCACAATGTCAGCGATGAAACCTTGCGCCAAAAGTTTTGGAAACATATCAGCGGCATTGCCGACGACGCCAACAGAAAGTTTTTTGCGCGCTTTTTTTGCGGCTTCACAACGGGCGACAGCGTCTTCAAGTGAGTCTGCAACTTCGTCGAGGTAGCGAGTTTCAACTCGGCGTTGCACACGAGTCGGGTCGACATCGATGCACAGCGCGACGCCATCATTCATTGTGATTGCGAGTGGTTGCGCACCGCCCATGCCACCAAGTCCCGCAGTGAGAGTGATCGTCCCAGCGAGTGTGCCTTTGAACTTGCGTCGGGCGATTTCGGCGAAACATTCGTAGGTGCCCTGCAAGATTCCTTGGGTGCCGATGTAGATCCATGAACCGGCAGTCATTTGGCC
Organism: Actinomycetota bacterium; assembly: GCA_026393655.1. Lineage (GTDB taxonomy): Bacteria > Actinomycetota > Acidimicrobiia > Acidimicrobiales > Ilumatobacteraceae > BACL27. Next base: position 2,289 of record JAPKZT010000306.1, read on the forward strand.
GTACATCGTGAGACCCAAATTTTCGAGCCGTCTGAACTCATCCCAAGTTGCCCA
>JAPKZT010000009.1 GCA_026393655.1 Actinomycetota bacterium
AAAGTTGACGAGCGAACTGGTGAGTTATTATTTTTTAATTATCAAACGACTGCCCCGTATTTGCACTACGGAGTTGTCTCGGCCGCTCGCGAACTCGTTCATTACACCGCGATTGATTTGCCAGGGCCACGGTTGCCACATGACATGGCATTCACGACGAACTATGCGATCCTCAATGATTGCCCACTGTTTTGGGATCAAACACTCATCGAAAAAGGAATCTACGCAACCCGCTATCACCCTGAGTTGCCGATGCGAATCGGGATTATTCCGCGACGCGGCACGAATAAAGATATTAAATGGTTCGACACAAAATCGACTTATGTCTTGCATTGGATTAATGCATACGAAGTTCGCGACGAGATAATTCTTGATGGGTACTTTGAGTATGACCCCTCGCCGAGAGTGAGTCGAGACGCCGATTTAAACACACGGATGTTTAGGTTTCTTGACTTGCATTTAATGCAGTCCCGACCTTACAGATGGCGTTTCAATATGAAAACTGGCGCCGTAAATGAAGGTCCACTTAGCGACACGATCACAGAATTCGGGATGATCAATCAGAACTATGCCGGACTCAAATATCAATATGTTTACAGTGCAGTGCCCACCAAGGGGCAATTCACTTTTGATGGGCTAATCAAGCAGGACGTCGTAAATGGAACTGAAGAAAAATATTTGTTTGGCGAAGGTGTTTACGGCAGCGAAACTGTTGTTGCGCCAAAGCCCAACGCGACGAGTGAAGACGACGCCTATCTCGTAACTTTTGTCTCGGATATCAACAAAGATATTTCGCAATGCTTGGTCTTTGAAGCGCAAAGTATTAGCGACGGCCCGATCGCCAGAGTTCAACTACCCGAACGAATTAGTAGCGGCACTCACTCATGCTGGGCATCAGCAACCCAGTTGCCGTGAAACCCGTTCGGCACGCGAACCGGTAACGAAACAACTGCGACGGGCTCGCCAACGAAGTCTTGGGCATCAAGTACAACCAAGTCTGAAAGATCAGTTTCAATGTTGTGACGCAATGCCATTACATAGCCGTCGTCTTCTGATTTTGAGTTTTCTCGCGCGATAAATATCGGCTCGCCGTAACCAAAATTCGCGCCGTCATGACGAACCTGATTCGTGCGCTTGGGGAGGTTTTGCTTGATCAAATCTGCTTGAGTAAAAACATTTGCGATGCCTGCAAAATAGCCGAACTCATGTTTATGGCCCAACAACGATTCATTCATCCGCGGAAACTCCTGTGGGCGGTCGTCTAGACGTTCTTGAGTTGATTTGCCAGTTTGCGGATTAAGAACCCATCGATCAAATGTTGGCAGACCTTCATTTGGGCCACGCCGTTCAACATCAAACATTTTTTCATGACGTACAGCATCTAAAACTACGGTGCCATCTGGCGCGTCATAGGCATTCAGTGGATGAAAAATATAGCAACTGTTAATCTCAACCCATTTGATCTCGCTAGCCGAACCTTCGCGCGGCAATAACCCCACTCTGGCTTTGTAATCGGCATTCCAAATATATGGAAACGAATTGCCAGACATTGCCGAATCAATATTAAATAAACATGGCAAATCAAAAATTAAAATGTATTTCTCGGTAATCGCGCAATCATGCATCATCGGGCCGCCTGGTAACTCGATATCAACAGTTCGTCGGACTTTACCGTCAACGCCGACAACGAGATACTGAACTTGATTGCCCCAGCCCCACCAGTAAGTCATTACATGTAGTTCTCCTGTGCGCGGATCACGTTTTGGATGCGCAGAAAATGCTTGCGGCAATGTGCCCGCAAAATTTGAAACACGTACCGTTTCAAGTTCGTAATTCATCTCAATTGGTGGTGAGCCACCTTCAACCAGTGCCCAAGTTGCGCCAGCATGACCAATCACATTTGTATTCGACGCGAATTGAGCATGATCGGCTGGCCAATCTGACTGTGGTGCCAACTCGCCAAGAGTTTTTGCAACATCGCGGTCGCGCACCCAACGATTGCGATACCACTCTGCTTTGCCGTCGTTAATACGAATACCATGCACCATCCCAGAGCCGAGAAACCAATGATACGAATCCGGATTTATATCACCAATTGGATTCGGCCCATTTCGCAAATAGCGACCCGTCAACTCATCAGGCAGTTTGCCCGTCACACGCAAATCAAACGCCGTTGTCTCAACATCGACAGGCGCCAAGTTGCCCGACAAAAATGGATTACTAGATTTACGCAGCGCCGAAGCATTCGTCATAAGCAAAAATGCTAACAGTTAGGGCGTAGCGTGAGAACCTATGTGGGGAACACCAGACATGGTCTCAAAACTTGAACACGTGCTGGTACGCACACCGACAACAATTGGCAACTTTGTCGCAGATGCGCAATGGCGTGAACCCAATCGTGATGCGCTTGTGCCTGAGCATTGCGAATTTGTAGATTTGCTTAGCGAACTTGGCTGCACCGTGCACACCGCACCAGCAGTCGACGGATTAGTTGATGCGGTTTACATGCATGATCCGATGAGCATGACGCCACACGGTGCGATCTTGCTGCAAATGGGCAAACGAGTTCGCCAACCCGAGCCGGCGCAAATTCGCAAAGACCTCGAGCGCATCGGCGTGCCAATCTTGGGAGAACTTACAGGCTCAGCAATCGCTGATGGAGGCGACAAAGTTTGGATCGATGCAAAAACTTTACTGATTGGTCATGGCTATCGATCAAACGGTGAAGGTATCTCGCAAATCAGAAATATGCTCTCGCCATTTGGCGTCGAAGTACACGCCTTTGACTTGCCGCACTTTCAGGGTCCCGACGCGGTGTTGCACTTAATGTCGGTGCTATCGCCGATCAGTCATACACGTGCAGTTGTCTACGAACCGCTTGCTCCAATTCGTCTGCTCGAATTTCTCAAATCGCGTAACATCAGTTGGCTGACCGTGAACGACGCCGAAGTTCACACTCAGGGCGCAAACATTTTGACGGTTGCGCCAGATGTCGTTGTTTTGGCAGCCGGAAACCCAGAGATTGAAGGCAAGTTACGTGAATCTGGTGTCGCCGTACATATTTTTAATGGCGCTAACGTCGCGGTTAAAGGCGATGGCGGACCGACATGTCTAACTGCGCCGCTTTCGCGCATAAATTAACGCGTGAATTAGCGCAGATGCGCGATTTCATTTAACGAAGCAATCGATCGCAATCCGTTTTGCGCCGCAACGACTCGGTGAATCGATGTGTATTGCGGATAGAAAAAACCGCGCTCAGTTGCAATCCCTAAAACATGGGCGATGTATTGATTAATCACACCACCGTGACAAGTCACGACAATGTGCTGCGAAGCATGTTGACGAATCAATTGTTCAAGACTTGAGACGACACGATGGCGAAAACTCTCGAGCGTGTCTGAGTCAGATTGCCAACCGCCCGCCACTAGTTTGAGCCAGCGCTCATCATTAGCGGCACGCAACTCTTCAATTGGGATGTATTCGTTCGACAGGCGGTCATATTCAGCAACATCGTCAACAATTGAGATCGGCAAACCTGTTTTTTTAGCCAACGGTTCAGCAGTTTGAAATGCCCGCTTCATCGGGCTCGAATAGATTGCCGCAATTGACTCGGTCGCTAAATAATTTGCTAATCGCGCAGATTGATCGTGACCTTCGACCGAGAGTTCAGGGTCAGCAGGACCTTCAACTACTTCTCGACGCACCGGCAAACCGTGCCGAACAAGTATTAACTCCATTTGTCAGATCAATTTAGCAAGATCCAGTTCGTTAAATGCTCTCTCAAAGCGAGAATTCATTGTTTCTACGAGCGCACGTGAGCGCGGCTCGTTGAGATCCATCCCACGACTTGCAACAACTGGGTAGACAAGACAGAACAATGCCGTGCCCCGATACTGCAACCACAATCGATCTCGATCTATATCGGTCACGCCATTTGCACGCAAACCTTCAAGCCATCGCTCAAATAGTTCACCCTCGTATTTGCTTGCATCTTGCGCAGTCAAACTTTGTGTCACAAAATAGGCAAGGTCATATGCGCCAGACCCAGTGCCAATTAATTGAAAGTCATACAAAATAAAATCGTTATCTTTTGTGAACATCATATTGTCGGCGCGAAAGTCACCGTGAGCCAAAGTTGTTGGTCCAGCCATTAGTGAAGACATTAAATTGCCAATCTCCGGTGCAAATTTTTCACCAATTTTGAGCATTGACTCTGAAAGATCAAGTTCTTTTTTAACTTTCTCCCAGCCTTCAGCAAATACGATTGGCAAGATAGCTGGATAAATCGGGTCGCTAAACGCAATCGTTGTACCGTCGGCGGCAAGACCGTCGGCTTTGCCCCACCACTTGGCATGAATTTTCGCAAGTGCATCCACTGCGCGTCGGGCATCTTCAATACCGATTCCGAGTGTTTGGTCAATAATTCGGTGGCCGGCTAAATCTTCAAGCACCATCGCAAATTGACTCGTCTCTTCATTGATTTCGCCGTAAAAAGACTTTGGTGTAATTACTGGACACTCTTTAGCTAAGGATTTAAAAAATCGAACTTCGCGAATGTACATTCGCAAAATTGAAGAAGTAAAAACTGCTGCTTCATCAAGCGCCGGCATTTTTACAATCACGCTGGCTGGACAGTTTTCGCCTGTAATTTTTGCGCGATAAACCGCACTCGCCACACCCACTCCGACACCAATAATTCCGATGTCGGCAGTTTTAATCTCTAGACCAGTGGCCTCAGCCAACCATTCAGCATTGACGTCATTAATCGAACTCGGTATTGCAGCAACCATCTAATCCCCCAACTAGTTAAGTCCACCTAACTTAACTCGCCAGACATGATGATGTCACATCGGAGTCGACATCTTAATTGCTACTTGTTTTTTAAGGACAGAAGGTGTTGACTTTTGATTTGAATTTCTTTATTTTTGCCATTTGCGCTTCATTGGTGCCAGTAACAGTTGTCAAATCAACATCACAAAAAATCGCACCAGTTAAGTTCGCACCCTCAAGATTTGTGTCGGTCATCACCGCTGCTGTGAAGTCAACACCACTTAGGTCTGCTCCAGAAAAATTAACTCGCCTTAAATCAGCGCGGATGAATTGCGAACTCGCGAGATTTGCACTTGAAAAATTTGAATAAATTAATGTTGCGGCACTGAAATCAATAGATCCAAGTTGCAACCGCGAGAAGTCAACTTCATTGAGGCTCGCGAACTGGCATTGCGCAAGTCTGATACACGATGCGTCGTTACCTGCGGCAGCAGTCGGAGGAACTGTCGTGCTCGTTGTGCTGGTTGTGCTCGTCGTAGTTGTCGTACTCGTCTCGCTAATCGTGTTAGTTGTGCTGTCTGTAGTTGCCGGCTCTAATGCAATGGTCGTATCAGGAGCGAGAGGTTCAATCGTTTTTGAAATACCGATTTTTGATAAGGCGCTAACAACAGTCGAGTTATCCGCTTTGTACAGCCGAGCCACCATCACCACAAGTGCGATAACTACAACTAATACAAGGATCGAGATAGACACAACTTTGTTTTTAAGCATAAAACAAGTCTATTCTGCAAAGTCTTTCGGAATCTGCACGTTCATATGGTGCTTGCCCTACAGAAATTGCACAATTACCTAAAAACGCAGGCAAACTCTATAGCAACATGTTTTCTCTACATATCGTGGCTTTTGTCACCACTTTTGTCACAGCAAAAAAACCTGTCGAAGAAACAGGTTTTATGAAGTACATGACAGATCCAGTCATTGCTATTGCAATCGTCTTGGGATGTTTTATTTTCACGCGAATTTCGTATGCAATTTTAAGTATTGTCGTGCGACGAATCGCTGATCGAAGCCCATCCAACGCTGCTAATTGGTGGAAGAACAGTGTGCGACGAATTGGTGCAGAAACACTTGAGAGCGGCGAACAACGTCGACGACAACGTATCGATGCTGCGACTCGAATGTTGCATCACTTCATCAGTCTTGCAGCGTGGATAATTTCACTAATCGCAATTTTTAATGTTCTCAACCTCAACGCCGCATTCTTTTTATCAAGCGCAGGTTTCTTGGGTGCGGGTCTAGCCGTTGGCGGCCAGCACCGAGTAAACGATTATCTCACAGGCCTTGCAGTACTTCTCGAAGATCGATACGGCGTCGGCGATGAAATTGAAGCCGAACTTGGTTGGCAAAAACCAGTACACGGTTTTGTTGAACATGTTGGCATGGTCACGACTCGGCTGCGCGATGGCGTCAGCACAGTTCATATTCCACATAGTCAATTGGCTAGCGTGCGCAATCTCAGCCAAGAACCGGTTACAACAAGACTTGAAATGACTATTTCGCCAAGCAATGCAAGTGCAAATACAGTTTCAAACACAATGCGTGATTTGGCAGGCACTAAAGGATTAACTACAGTTTTGTTTGTTGACGATATTGAAGCCGCAGGCGAAGGTGACAGAGTTGAACTAAATGTACGAACTTCACGACCACTCACCGCTCACGAACGCGAATTGCTCATACAACGAGCATCTGAGGTCTTGTCTAAAGACAAGTAATAAATCGAGAATGTCTAAACGGCTGATAACTGCCGTAATCGTGTTTTCGGTGATTCTAAGTTCAAGCGCTTATGCGTCGTCGAGCGTTAATGACTCGCAAGATACAAAGTCTGGTTTTAAATATGTCTTTCCGTTTTCGCAAGTTGCCGTAACTTATCCGCGCGATCACATTGACTACCCCGCAACAGATGTAGAGGGATGCTACGCGCATGTTCTTGCGCCAACTTCTGGCATCGTCATTGATGCTGAAACTAAAGATATGTGGGATGAGAAACTCGATGTTCCGGGTACTCGCGGTGGACTAACCGTCACAATCCACGGCGACGACCGAGTGCGATATTACTTTGCACATCTCGGAAGGGTGAAGGTAAAAATCGGCGACCGAGTTGACCCAGGTCAATGGATCGGAGTCATGGGCTCATCAGGCAATGCCCGCGTAACAAGATGTCACACGCACTTCGGGATATCGCGAATTTGTCCACAAAATGAATACAAAGTCTTGCAAGGAGAAATTTGGCCATGGAGATTTTTGGATGCGTGGCGAAGTGGCATCAATAAGTCGCCAGTCTCGGCAAAGAATCGTGTCATCAAAGAGTCGCCCGCTGCTTGCGAACTCGCTGCCGCCCAAAGCTAATATGTTCAAAAATTAAGACATGTGTCTGATAAATTAGACATGTGCTGGGAAAACTTTTAAGCAATCCACTCTCTTCAATATTCGGCGGACCACAAGCCCGCGCACTCGAACTGCTTCTGAGTGTTGATGCATTACTCAGTGTGCGTGATATTGCAAAACAGATTGATGTTTCCCCAAGCACGGCATCAACCGCTCTTGATTCTCTTAATAGGCAGGGAGTGATATCTCGCCAAGTTGTCGGTGTGACGCATCTGTACAACATCAACAGTCACTACTTTCTGACTCCACATCTCAGAAAAATACTTGATGTTTCTAATGATCTAGACCGTAAAACGGTTGCCTATCTAAGAGAAAAGCTTTCAAGCGTTGAATCGGTCATTCTCTACGGTAGCCACGCACGAAGAACATCAACTCCGACAAGTGATATCGATTTACTCGTCGTTCACTCAACTACCCGAGCACAACAACAAGCCGAGCAATTGAGTCATGAAGTTCGCAATCACCTGACAAAAATTATTGGCCGTGAAATCTCCTTGGTCTCCGTCACTGCCCCAACTCAAAATATTGCCAAGACACCTTTTTGGATAAATATTTCGCGCGAAGGTATCTGCCTATTTGGTGAACTTCCTGCACACATATCGTCACCAAAGACAAAAGTAAGAGGTGGCCGTGGCTCGAACTCACTCAAGAAAACGCGAGCGAAATAAGTCTGAAGCAAAGTTAATGCTCAAGATTTCTTGTGAAATGTTCGAGGCGGCAAAGCGCGAATCTACGATTTCAACAAGAGTTGCAGTCGTTCTCGCTCAAAATGCGATTATCAGAGCATGCGATGCACTATGCGTATATGAACTTGGCTACTACCTGCAGGGCCAATCCCACAACGATGCAGTTGAAGTTCTAAAGAAAATTCGTGATGGCAAAAACCTTGCGGCAATACTGAGTAACGCACTCAGCGACAAAACAACAGTTGGCTATGACATTGCAGATATTTCAGAGACGCGACTGACCAGAGTCTTGCGATCATGCGAAACTCTTATCCGCGAAGCAGAATTTCGTATCGGCAAGCCTAAATAAGTTGTAGTTCTTCTGAACAATTACAAATTAGTAGTACTCTGCCAAGGGTGAAACCGAATGTACTACTGATAACGCTGGATCAGTTTCGTGGAGACTGTTTGTCGAGTGCTGGTCACAAAGTTGTTCGAACGCCGCATCTAGATGAACTCGCTCGCAACGGGGTGCGGTTCGCAAACCATTACAGCCAGGCAGCACCATGCTCACCTGGTCGCGCAAGTTTATATACGGGTCTGTACCAAATGAATCACCGCGTTTGCGCCAACGGCACACCACTTGACGACCGCTTTGACAATGTTGCTCGCATGTCGTTGCGCGCGGGCTACGAGCCGACAATATTCGGCTACACCGATCAAGGCATTGACCCACGAACAACTACTTCGCCTGATGACGAGCGGCTTTCTAGTTATCAACATGTGCTGCCTGGTTTTGACCGAATCTTAAATCTTTCTGAACCGTACCCGCCGTGGATTGAGAATTTGAAAAAGCATGGCTACGACATGGGCGATGATTTCAATGGTGCACTTAGCACAGAACCAGATCGCCACGAAGATTTAAGTATTTCGAATTTTCTCACGGACGAATTTTTTGCGTGGTTAACCAAGCGCGATGCGTCGATTCACGCTCCGTGGTTTACACACTTAAGTTATTTGCGCCCGCATCCGCCATATGCCGCTGCTGGCAAGTGGTCGCGAGAATATTCGCCTGACGAGGTTGAGATGCCGATCGCTCCATCCGAAACTCGACATCCGTTTCATGAAGCAGTGATGCACTCTGGCCATAATGCGGCGCCAAAAACCGAATCAGAATTGCGCGAAATGCGTGCACAGTATTACGGAATGATCGGCGAAGTTGATTATCAAGTCGGTCGAATCTGTGAAAAACTTCGCGAACGTGACGAATGGGATAACACGTTGATAGTCATCACTGCTGATCACGGTGACCAACTAGGTGATCACGGCTTAAAAGACAAACTCGGTTTTTTTGAGAGCAGTTATCACATCGTCGGAATCGTTCGTGATCCAAAAAATCCACAAGCACATGGCAGTGTTGTAAACGAATTCACAGAGAACGTCGACATCATGCCGACAATTGCCGAAGCGATTGATGCGCCAGTGTCACTGCAATGTGACGGTATGCCACTCAGTGAGTTTCTGCGTGGCAAAACGCCTGAGCGTTGGCGCAATGGTGCGTCATACGAATTTGATTGGCGACACATATATATAGATGACAACCCAAGTGGTGCAGCGAAAAACTGGCCGCATGATGGTCGACTTGAGCGACAACATTTGGCAGTGCGACGCAACCGCGACTGCGCATACGTTCAATTTGGCGATGGCAGTTGGTTGGCATTTGATTTGGCATCTGATCCGACTTGGCGAACAACGATTGATGATCCTGCAAAAGTCTTGCCACTGGCACAAGAGATGTTGCTGTGGCGATCACATCACACTGAACGTATATTGACCGGAATGTTGCTTGAAAACGGTGGAGTTGGACGATGGCCAGAAGGTGTTGCGTGGCGCAACCAAAAATAACTCGCGTCACTCTCGCAACTTTGCCAACCCCGCTTGAAGCAGGCGGAAAGTTACCAAGTGGTGCAAACTTGTGGGTCAAGCGTGACGACTTAACAGGTCTTGGAGTCGGCGGAAATAAAGCCCGCAAACTTGAATTTCTTTGCGCTGAAGCACTTAATAACGACGCAACTTGTCTCGTCACAGTTGGCGCCGCACAATCTAATCACTGTCGGATGACTGCGGCCGCAGGTGCACGACTAAATCTGCCCACCCATCTCGTGCTATCGGGTGTGAAACCAAAACAACTTGAAGGAAATCAGATGCTCTCTAGTATGTTCGGCGCACAACTTCATCACACTGGCTTTGATGCAAATGACTGGAAGAATCTTGAAGAGGCGCGCGCCGAACTAACCGAAAAACTAATTCGTGATGGTCAGCGACCGCACTCAATCCCGATTGGTGGTAGCACTGCGGTCGGCGCGATCGGATACGCGGTCGGCTTTGACGAAATTATTACACAATGTGAATCACAAGATTTCGTTGCCGACGCGATCGTGTTTACTACTTCAAGCGGTGGCACCCACGCTGGCCTTATCGCGGGATTGATTCGTGCCCGTGCGAATAATCCGCAAAAAGTTTTGCCTAAAGTTATCGGCATCGGCGTAGCCAAAGGTGTTGCACTTAATGCGATTCGTGTTGCCGAATTAGCAAACGAAACACTCGCTCTGCTCGGCGAAACAGTTCGTGCGACTCAAGATGATGTGTTGATTGACGCGAACTACATGGG
>JAPKZT010000132.1 GCA_026393655.1 Actinomycetota bacterium
GAAACAGATTTTGGTGGTCGGGTTTCAGTCGCTAAGCCCTGGGCAAATTGATGCACTATTGCAACTCAAAGAACATGTTGAGATTCGAGTTGTGTTGGTTCATCCGTCGCCGGCGATTTCGAAAAAGTGGGCGGTGGCGGCGAGCTCGACAGCAGGTGCGAGCGCGACGATTGGCCTGATACCCGAACGCAACCCATCACCAGTAATGCCAACCGATATTGACCCGCTTGTTAATTCGTGGTTGATGGGCTCGCAAGAATTAGAAACTTTGCTCGCATCGCAAGATATTAAGTCGACTCATGCGCAATTCGTTGGCGCGAATTCGCAAACCGCACAAACACTTCTTGGCCGAATTCAAACCACAGTTAGCCAACAATTGCAGCCGAACAAAACCGAATTAGATACCACAGATCATTCGCTAATAATTCATCGTTGTCATAACTTGGGTCGACAAATTGAAGTGCTGCACGATGCACTTTTGCATGCGTTCAATGATCTCAAAGATCTGCAACCTCACGAGATCGTGGTGTTGTGCCCAAATATCGCGACCGCAGCACCGTATCTAGAAGCGACGTTCGCGCGCACGGTGCAGGTCGGCGATAGCGGGGGCGAGAGTGAGATCGCGAGCGCGGGTGGCACTCAACGCGGTGTGAAGATTCCGCTTGTTGTCGCAGACCGAGGCATTCGTCAAATTAGCGAAGGTTCAGCATTGCTTGCGAGCCTGATTGATCTAGTGCAATCGCGTTGTTCAATTGAGGGGGTTCTATCGGTTGCGACCTCACCACTAGTTCTCGAAAATCTTGGTGTCAGTTCTGAAGGCGTAGAGCATTGGTATCGCTATGTCGAAAATGCAAATGTCAGGTGGGGTTTGACCGTTGAGCATCGAAAACTCAACGGATTAAACGCACCCGAACTAAGTGCGCACACGTGGCGTGCCGGCCTTGAGCAAATGCTGCTTGGCGCACTAGTTGCCGACGGCACGCAAACTTTTGACTCGCTCGCGGTTGATGCTCTTGATGATGTCGATCTCTCAGACATTGACGAGATCTCGGCGCTTATTCGTGTTTTCGATGCAGTGTTGCAACTTGCAGATCTTGCAAATCACAAACACACAGTCGAACAGTGGTGTGATGCGATTGAAACCTCGATCGTTAGTTTGTGCGGTGAAACTTGCGATGATCTTGCGATGCCACTGAAGCAACTCAGTTCATTGCGTGCATCAGCGGCTGGCAACACAGTTGAAGTTGATTACAGCGATGTTGCCAGTCAACTAAACCAGATGCTTAATGAGGTGCCGGGTCGTCAGCCGTTGCGCACGGGTGCAATCACTGCGACTTCGATGATCCCGTTACGAGGTGTACCGTTTCGTGTTGTTTGTGTTGTTGGTTTTGACGAAGATTCTTTGTCGTCGAGTGAGGGCGAAGGCGATGATTTAATAGAGCGCCAGCGGATGATTGGCGACTCAGATTCTCGCCTTGATGTGCGCCGATCGTTGCTTGATGCAACACTTGCAGCCCAAGAGCGTTTGATAATCACTTGCACAGGTCAAAGTATTAAAAACAATCAGCGTCTGCCGCTTGCCACGCCACTCGCCGAGTTTGTCGATTTCGCGCGTCGTCTTGGTGTTGGTCAGCATTCATCGAATAAAAACCTCAGCGCGATTGAGATAGAGCATCCACGTCACACCACGAGCGTGCGTAACTTTTTTAATGACGCAGTTCAATCGGGTGTGATTTGGTCTCACGATAATGTTGCGCGCCAGGCTGCGATCACTCTAGGTGACGCGGTTGATACGAAGGCTTTGCAAATTGTTGAGTTGCCAACGCCAGTTGTGCTGACGCCCGAGTTGCTCGAAAAAACTTATGTCGAACCGTTAGATATTTATTTGCGTCAGACACTTGAGATGTTTGTTCACCGCAAAAATGAACAAGAGACGCCGGCGATTATCCCATTAGATATTGATAAAAAAATGCAGGCTCGTCTCGCACAAGAACTTTTGATGCTGACATCGGTGGCAAATTCGCCGGGTGCCCAAGACACATGGCAGGCCGAAGTTCGAAGATCGGGGGTTGTGCCGCCCGCGCCGTTTGGTGACGAAGCATTTCAAGAAGTTCAAGACCTAGTTGAGGCAATGCAATCTGCGCTCGCGGGTCACGGCATAGATGTTGCCGCACTCGTGCCAGTTGCAGTCGATCTCGAGATTTCGCCCGGGGTCAAGTTGGTGGGCGATATACCGATGTGCACTCAAGGTGTTGAGAAGACCACCTCTGTAATTTGTTACCGCGCGGGGGCAAAGAGTTACGAATACGAACCGGCATTGCGTCGACTGGCAGTTCGTTTGCTGATTGCTCGCGCGGCTGGGGTGCAAATTAATAAGGGTTACGTGCTTGCTCGACACGAAAAGTGGCCTAATGATCCAAAACATATTGTTCGCGAGCGCACGGTTGTTTTGGCAGAGTCAATCACGCAGGCGAAAGCCAAAGAGCGTCTTGCAATATTGTGCGAAATGGCTCGCATTGCATTGGTCTCACCGTGCGCAACCTTTGGTGACACCGCCACTGCCGCGAGTGACGAGATGGTTTATGAGTTCGACTCATTTGTCTCAAGCGATAATTTTCACACGACAAATGAGTTCATTGTGTTTGGTGATGACCCGATGTTCAGCGAAATCTTTCACGCCAAAAGCCCAGTGCTTAAATTTTGGAAGCTGCATCAGTCGGTTCTCGGCTTGCCAAAAGATGATCGACCGAAGGTTTACATCGTCTCATGAGCACTAGCCAAACAAACATCGAACTCGACCTCACGTCTCAGCCACTAACCAATGGATTAGTCGCCGAAGCCAGCGCAGGCACGGGCAAGACATATTCTGTCGCCGCACTGTTGGTTCGCGAGTTGGCGCTCAATGAAGACTTGCGGATAAGTGAAGTGCTCGTAACGACTTTTACGCGCACAGCTGCAGCCGAGTTGCGCGACCGAATTCGTGGGGCGGCGATAAGTGTGCGCGATCAATTGCGACAAAACAAAGCCGACGATGATGATGAAATCGCCAAGCATTTAATTGATGTATATAAACACGACATCGTGGCGATGATTCAGCGACTTGATCGGGTCTTGGTTGAGTTTGACAGCGCAACAATTTCGACAATTCACAGCGTGTGCACCAAAATCTTGCACCTTGCTGGCATTAGTTTGGGCAATGTTGGCGAAGATGACATCACAAGCCGTGTCGTCGAAGAGGCTGTCAATGATGAGATAATTTCGCGCGCTGTGGTTGGCCTTGATGCTTCACGCATTGACCCAAAAAAGATGGCAGAAGTTGTCACCAAATTATTGGCCGACCCGTTTACGAAACCGTGGTTTGATCAACAGCAGAATACATTTGACGGTAAGCAGTCAATTTCGCCAGACGATCAAAAATTTCTCGACGAATATCTGGCGATGATTCAAGCATGCAAGGCGCGAGTGCAAGATGCGACGATTAATCATCCAAGTTTCAATGATTTACTCAAACGTGCCCATGATGTAGTGACAGATTCTTCGCGGGCGGCGCTGATCAACGACATTCGTTCGCGATTCAAATTGGCAATTGTTGATGAAGCACAAGACACCGACAAATTACAGTGGGCATTTTTTGATGCGTTGTTTCCGCCTGATCAAGTTGATCGTGCGCTAATTGCAGTTGGCGACCCGAAGCAAGCAATTTTCGGTTTTCGTGGTGCAGATGTGCGGGCCTTCGTGCTTCGTGGTGACCCAACGAAAAAGCGAACGCTAACTACGAATCACCGTTCAGATAAGCCGGTTCTTGATGCGCTTAATAGTGCCTTAGATAGTGCAATGTTTGGTGGCGGTATCCCATATATTTCGGTTAACGCGAGTTCTAAAAATCGTAAGTCACGGTTTAGCCCTGGTGATGCAGTTGAATTTGTCGACGTCGGTGAAGTTACAAGTCAAAATCGATTAGATGTGCCGGCAACACGAGTTGTGCATGAACTATTGACGCTTGGCAAACTCAAAATCGACGGCACAAGTCGTGATATTGATCCGCGTGATATTTGCGTGCTCGTGCGCACCAAGGCAACTGGGCGGGCGATTGAACGCAAACTTAAACAGTTCAAGATTCCAGCTGTTAGTAACGGCACCGAATCTGTGATGGAAGGCGCGATGGCCAGCCATTTGCGTTCGATATTTGAACTAATGGAGCGTCTCACCGATGTTGGTCGCACGCGCCGCGCCGCAGCGACACCATTTTTTGGTCTCTCACTGCGTCACGAAAGTGATATTTCTGATGTTCAGTTGCAAAAAGTTCAAAATCGGGTCAGTGCGTTGCGCACAATTTTGCAGTCTGATGGTGTTGCGGCACTCGCCGGTGCTGTTAGTTCTGATGATCAATTTATGACTCGTCTAACAAAAGGCTTGTCGGGCGAGCGTTACATCACTGACTTTGCCCATGTGATGGATGTGTTGCATGTGGCGACACAAGGCAAGCCGAGTTCGCCAACCCAAGTGCTTGAGCAATTTATGTCTTTAATCGATACTGACTCAACAAGTGATTTGGTTAGCAGGCGAGTCGAAAGCGATGTTGATGCGGTGCAGATCATGACGATTCACAGCGCTAAGGGTTTGCAGTTTCCGTGTGTTGTGGTTGCCGACCTATGGAAGCCACCTACACAAACTCGTGGTGCGCCTGTGTTCTATCTCGAAGATCAACGCGTGGTCGACGTTACTCACGGTTTGAGTAACCCGACTGGTGCATCTCGTGAAGTAGCAAAAGAGGCTGTGAAAATGGCAGAACAAGGTGAGATGCGGCGATTGATGTATGTCGCGCTAACGCGCACAATGCATCATTTGTCGGTGCTCGTCACTGACGACACGAAGAGTTCGTTGTCATCGATGATTCCGCAGATGCCAGCAAAAAGACTCATAGATTCTGTCGCCAAACTCAAAACGTATCAAGCCAAAATCGCCAAGCCCGGTGCTAAAGAATTTGCATGTGCGATGGCGCCAACGACGATCACTCAGTCGTATCGCCGCACATCGTTCTCGGGCATTATGGATACTCATTCGAAGTCGCAGCGCCGTGATTATTTCGATCTACCAAGTCACGGCAATGATGAGTTCGGCACGGCGCCCGACAGCCCGGCGATCGGCAGCCCTGCGCCCGCCGGCGCTGCTGAATCACGCGACGACCTCAAAGGTTTTGCGATCCCAGTTCTGCCGGCCAGCAAAAATGTCGGTAATCAGATTCACGACATTCTTGAAATAGTTGATACTTCGGTGCGACCATTACGCGATGAAGTAGCCCGTGCGGTGCAACATGTTGCAAAATCAAGTTTGTTACGTGGATATCACCAACCACTTACAACAATGCTGACGCGCGCACTTGAGACACCGTTTGGTGGTGCATTTGGTGATGTGTGCTGTGCCGATATTGATCCGCAAGATCGACTTGCCGAAAGGGATTTCGAGATGACCGTCGCGCTGTCTTCAGCGAATGTTCTGACCAGCGATATTGGTCGAGTCTTGCTTAACGTGTTGAGCCCGACAGATGTGCTGCGCGATTATGCAACAGCGCTTACCGATTCGTCGTTTGATATTCAAGTTGCTGGCTTGATCAACGGTTCGCTTGATGCGTTGTTGCGCTTGCCTGGCAGCACACCGACACAGCCGTTGCTCGCAATCACCGACTACAAGAGCAACAAACTTCATCGTGATTCAGACGCGTCACCGATCGCAAATTATTCGCCTGTGCATGTGCAAGCCAAAATGCAAGAAGCTCATTACATTCTGCAAGCGCTGATCTATGGCACAAGTATCTATCGCATGTTGCGTTGGCGATTGCCACAAGCAGACCATGATGCGTGCATCAAAGGTATTGCATATGGTTTTATTCGTGGCATGGTCGGGCCAGATACGCCTTCCGATGAAAACGGTCATCGATATGGCGTGTTCACATGGCAAGCACCATCTGGTTTGTGGCGCGCACTCAGTGATTTATTCGCCGGAAGCAAACCTGCGCAATGAACTTCACCAAACTAAACCCATATCTTGACGCACAAGTTGTCTCTGCTGGCGATGTCGCTGCTGCCAAAACTTTGATCGCACTTGTGGCTCGCAACGGCAAACCTCAGCCAGAACTAATGGGCGTTTTGTTGCTGTGTCTGGCTCTTCGCACACCGCGTGACCGACACACGTGCGTTGACCTCGAACAGATCGGTGATTGGTTAACAACCGAAGGTGTTGATGCGAATCTTGACTGGCCAACAGATTTTGCAAGTTGGTTGACTGCTGCTAAAAAATCTCCACTGATTTTTGGTCGCCCAGGCGAGCCGACGCCACTAATTGTTGACGGCACTCGCGTCTATCTCAACCGTGCGTACGCCGAAGAGGGTGCGATCGCTGTTGCACTTACTCGCGATAAAGCCCAGCATCTGCACATTATTCTTGGTGGCCCGGGCACTGGCAAAACTCGCGAAGTGGCAATGAAGTTCATCGAGCGTTTCAAAGCGGGCGAGCGAAACATCAAAGTTGCGCTTGCAGCACCAACCGGCAAAGCCGCTGCACGAATGCGTGAAGTTTTATTGCGTCAGTGCGATGATCTAAAAAAACTTCCTGAAGGCAACGATGTCGATTGGCAAGCAGTCACAGATGCAATTGATAATGCCTTTTCGGGCACAGTGCACTCGTTACTAGGGTTCGGCCCATCTCGCGAGCCGCGATATAAATACAACTCAAAAAACTATTTGCCGTTCGACTGGGTTGTGATCGATGAAGCATCAATGTTGCCGTCGTCGATGATGTATCGACTTGTTGATGCACTTAACCCTGCAACGGCAGTGTTATTAGTTGGCGATCCTGACCAACTTGCAAGTGTTGATGCCGGTTCGGTGCTTGGCGATATCGCCAAAGTTGCCAGCCAAAAAGGTTCAATCCTTTTTTCGCAAACCAAAATCATGCGTGATCAATGGCGATTACCACCTGAGATTGATGGTCTCGCTCGGTTGCTACGTCTTGAGTCGCCCGTCGGCGGTCAAGTTCTTGGCAACTCGCAACATGTTGATGCCGTGATCGACTATCTCGAATCTCACAAATCTTTAATTTCATGGATCAAGCCCGACTCTGACACGAGGCAACTCGCAGAATTGCAAGACAAAGTTGTAACTCATGCCCGACAGTTGCATGCGTGCGCGATTAGTGGTGACCCTCAGTTGGCACTCAATAAGCGCAGTGAATTGCAATTGTTATGTGCTCACCGCGAAGGTAAGAACAGTGTGAGTTTCTGGAATGGTTTTGTAGAGCACAAACTCGGCCCCTACACCGACACTCGTTGGTATTTTGGCCGACCAATTATGGTGACGCATAACAATCGCGCGATGGATCTCTACAACGGAGACGTCGGCGTAATCGTGCCAGACGAATCCGGCACACCAGTTGGTGCATTTAGTGACGGCAGTTCATTTCGAGTTGTGCCGACGATGCGACTAGAAAATGTTGAGAGTGTTCATGCTCTCACAATTCATAAAAGCCAAGGTTCAGAATATGACGAAGTTGTCGTCGTGCTGCCTAACGAGTCGAGCCGAATTCTGACTCGCGAACTTTTCTACACCGGTATCACTCGCACAAAAAATCGATTGACAATTATTGGCAGCGAAGCCGTCGTTCGAAGTGCTGTATCTCAGGCAATTCGTCGTGCCTCAGGCCTCGCCAGTCGGTTATAAAGTCTTCTTTAATTCAAATTCTGGGGCGAGGTGCAGGATTGAAACCTTGGTTGTTGCAAACTCTGCGAACTTAGTAAGAGTCGTCAATATCTCATCTAACTTTGTTGGTTCTAAATCGGCGTCCTCAAGATCGCGAATCAGAAAAATATCTGTGCCGATTGAGCAACTCAGGTCGAACTCTGCTTTCTCTGGCAGCAGCGGCTTGAGTAGTTCAATCGCTGTATTAATTGCTTCGTTATCGTCCTCATCGTGTCGGCTGTGATCGAGAAGGTACTGCAACGAAATTATTGATTTTTCGTCGTCCAACGAAACTTCGGTTACAAACAGTTGCAAGCCACGGTATTCGATTTCGTGATTACCGCTATGTTCGATCTCTTCCCAGAACTTAGTGTCGGCATCTTGATACAAGCTCGGCGCACTATCACCGGCATACTTTCCACCTCGGTCGGTGAACCAATCTATAACTGGCTGGAATTTCTCCATTCGTACCTCCTCTTGTTTGGGTTAATTAAATAAGATTTTGATCGCGACTTGAAGTCGCTCGAGAAGCGCTGGTGGCAACGTCCCTTTGGCATTCAGGCCTTCATACAAACTCGTATACCAAAGTTTCTGAATGTCGTATCCAGCGTTGAACTTGGACCAATAATTCTTTTGTGCGTCTGCTGTCTTTGGGTATTCATTTGCTGTTCGCTCGGCATTGTGTACTTTGTCAGACAGGGCAACTAATAGTGAGGGGTCATTTGGCTTCTTATCGTTTAGTTTTTCAAGATAAACCTTTTTCACAATCCACGGGTCGCTATGTTCTTCTCCGAATTTCTTTGAAGAACAGGCCTTGACCATGTCGGCGATGTTTTTGTTCGTTGTTCTTTTGACCCTTTTATAACTAGTTTTGGTATCTTCAAGCACATCGTGCAACAGGGCGGCGGCAGCCTGCTCCTCAGTCCCACCGTGCTCGATCACGAGCGAACTCACCGCCAATAGATGTGTCAGATATGGAATGCCCGATCCCTTGTTTGCTTGGGTGGCATGCTTTTTGGCTGCCAACTTAAAAGCCCTTTGGATAAGGCCCGTTGGCTGCCAGTTGGGCATCTGTTTGTCGGTCATTTTGGCCTCAGTTCTTATACCTATATATATAGGTCAGGGGTGTTGCGCAGTTGACGTACAACCCAGTCGTCTTTGTCGAGAGTGTTAATCAGCCAAATCGCATAATCCTTTGGAAGATCAACAATTTTGGTGCCTTTATGTTTACCAAACGGCATCACTGCGTCTGGGTCAACAGCTTGTTCTAGCGCAATCAACTCGCTGATTGAAAGCGAATTTGCTGTGGCGAAGTGCTGCAGCAGCGCGAAACTTGTCTCGACATCGTCAAGAGCGCGATGGGTTGGCACTTTCTGAACGCCGCATATTTTCGCCAGCACACCGAGTTTGTAACTTGGTGCCGCCGGGTAGAACTTGCGACCCAGATTCATTGTGCAAAGTTGGGTCGCGTGGGCACAGTACGGGGCGAACATCGGATAGTCAAACTTCGCATTATGCGCCACAACCAGAACATTGCTATTTCTAAATTTGTCAGCATGTTGCACCGTTATAAAGTCGTCAAGTGTCGGCGCATCTTTGACCATCGCATCTGAGATTCCGTGTACTTTTTCGGCACCATGTTCAATTGGCATTTGTGGATTAATCAACGATTCAACAGAGTTAATCTCGCGGAAATTCTCATCAAATTCAAGCCAGGCGATTTCGACAGGACGATATCCAGGCGCAAGACCAGTCGTCTCAAAGTCGACAACAATATAGTTATCAAACGTGCTGTTCTTAATAACTACCCCCAACTCCAAAATTGTATACCATCGATGACTTCTCATTAAAATCAGGTCAAGTCGGCTTTTGTCATCTGAACTGTCTTTGAACCGTGGATTTTCGGGTTGTTGCATGTTGGCAGAATTTTCACTTTGATATGCAGAACGATACTTATTTCGCACTCTGGACAAATATATTTTTCGTTGATCCGCGGTTGAGGTTGTGGCTGAGATTGTTGTTGCTGCAATTGTGTCTCCTGATTATTTTTGGTCGTTTGTGATTTACAAATTGAGCACCATAGCAGCAAATGTTGCATGGTTCGCAAATATCCCTGCTATACCTATGTGCTACAACTTCGAGTGGAGGTATTTATATGAACGAATCGTTCACAGTTGAAGAGATTGCAGAATTAATTTGTGATGAGGGTTATAAGGCGCTTGTCACAATTGACGAAGACGAAGATGCATTTATTTCATCCGCTAGTGATGGTGCTGAGTGGGATGTAGTGATGCATGGCCTTTCACCGTTTTATGGCTCGATCTCGTTTCGCTATTTGTTGTTCTCTGAGACCGACCCAATTGAAGATTGCAATAAGTTCAATAACGATTACCGTTTTCTTAAGCTCTATCGGGTTATCGATGAAGAGGCAGTTAATGGCAAGTTTTTTGTTCGTGCCGAGATGGATTGCGACTTTGCCGGTGGCGTTTCTAAGTTGCTGGTCTCGGCCACGATTCGCCGTTGGATCGCATTGTTGCCGATTGCCGAAGACGCGATTTACGGCAAGTTGTCGAGCGGGCTCGAGAGCGAGAACCAATAATGCCTGCAAAGACCAAGAAAGCTGCCAAACCCGCGAAAGTTGGCGCAAAGACCAAAACAACCCAATATTGCGTTGTAATCGTTGAGTTAGATACAAAATTGCGTGCCAAGGGTCAATCCAAGCCACACCTATATATAGGTATGTCAAAGACGTCGCCCGAAGCAGGGCTCAAGAAGCTCAAAGGGCCTGGGACTGCGGGCCCCAATTATGCACGAGGGCACTGTGTCAAAATTTATGAGGCTAGCCCATATGCAAAACCCCGAACCTCTGCTGCGGTTGCTCGCCGTCGACGCGACGAACAAATTGAGAAATATATCCGTCGCGGTCACTTCGTCAATGATGGACAGAAGTTTCATGTTTATGTAGTCGATCTAAAACAAGACCATCTAAAAACTCAGCCAGCAAAGGGCCATGTCTATGTTGGTTCATCTTCGAAAGATGTAAACACCCGAATCGAAGAGCATCGGGTCAAGCAAAAATCAGAAACCGACAAAAAACTTAACTCAAACTATGTAACCAGTTACATGATTGGGCACAACAAGAAACTCTCACCAGCTAGGCAATTTTTCACGAGAACTTCTGCCGAAGATGCAGAAGAAAAACTCGCCGAAGAACTTTGTCGAAAAGGCTATTTAGTTCGTGCTGGTCAGTTCACGCCGAATGCGAAAACATGTATATCAAAACGAAAAACGAAAAAATAGGAGATACCGATGGAAGAAATGATTGCAAAAATTACTGAGTTTCTGCGCAAGAACCCAAATAGTCGTGCCCGACTGATTTGCAAAGAGATTGGCGCCGAGAAGAAGGCCGTAAATAGTTGCCTCTATTCAAATCTCGGTAAGCATTTTCTAAAACAGGGCGAAACACCACCGCTATGGCGAAACGTCGGCGACAATACAGTCAGCGACGATACACACAACAACGAAGCACACAATATTGACGCGCCCGAGCGTGACTAGATAGTGGAGTGGCTCGAGAATCCTGACTACGCAGAACTCAACGCCACAAAAGCGCCCGGGCAAAATTCACCACTTAAAGAAGTAGTTCTGGTTGAAGAGCGAAGCGGTGCAGACTCTCGAATAATTTGGGCATCGTTAGCCGAAAATGGCGATCTTGTCATTTCTGGTCATGACATCGGTCCTAAAGTTGAGCGCTTCTTTGGCAGTGATGAGTACGAGTTTTCTCATACGGTTCCTTCCGATTATGTGTTGCCATTTCTCAAAATTCTTGGCGCAACAAAAGTGACCGATGTGTTAATCGCGCTGCGTCACTTTGGTGGCCCTCGCTATCAAGAGATCACCGACGCACTAGAGGCTGCAAAGCAGTCGATGCCAATCAGATTTTGGAGTCACTCTTAACTTGTGGTGATTAGCGGATTCACTGAGAGGCCACTGGCAACAAATAACTGGTGAAGTGCTGCAGCGTGAGACAGAGATGTGTAACGACGGTGCAAGGTGACGAGTTGTGAGCGAAACTCGCGGCCGTGTCCGCGATTGGCGCATGCAAAATGGGCGAGTTCGTGAAGCAGTGTGTGTTGCGAAACTTTATTCTTTGGCACTTTGATACACCAGTTGTCAAACACGGCGAGTCCTTCAATATTTGTCGGAAGCTTTTGCCGAGAAACTCTGATCGGGTCGAGGTCTTCATTCTCACAAACATTGTTTAGCCAAGTCTCAGCTTCAACCACGGTGAAGTTTCGAGTTGGCATTTCAGATTCAAAACTGGCTTCGGCTTCGTAAGTTGCGAGCTTCTCAGCATCTTGACTTTTATCAGCCACGCGAACCTGAACCCAATGATCGCTGCCAAGACCCGAGACTGTTGCTGCCTGAACTAAAACTCATTCCGGCTGAATGACCAGCGCCATAAGCATCAGTGTTATTGATAAAAGATGAACCAGTGTTTGAGAGGCTTGGCTCGGCAGCAAACATGACCGAACTGGCGCGTTCAAATCTCTCAATAAGAACTAACTGCGAACCAGGTGTTTCTTGAAAAATTGTTTTTTGTTCTTTAGTTAGTTTTTTACCAACCCCAGCGTTGAAGCCATGCCACCAAGACGTGCGAAACCTTCTGTCGCCAGGCGGCATCATCCGCAAGGCAAGCAACTCTGCAGCCTGAAATAAAACTTCAAGTGCGTGCCGATCTCGTGCAGTGCCAAAAGCAACCATGCGAACTTCGTCGGTTCCGACATCTCTATTCTCGCGAAAGCATGCGCACGAAACCGCTTCGGCAATCACATAAAACAGCGAACCGCGCCGCACTCGATATGGGCCGAATATCGAGTGTTCAATCGCTTCGATTTCGTCGCTTTGCGAGTTGACCTGCTCGTGCTGTTTGACGTCTGCATCATTGAGGTTGTACTTCTGCATCAGTCGAAAGGCGAGAGCGATCGCGGTCTCGGCTTCGGCCTGCGGGGTATTTGGGTGATTGGCCCGCTCGAGAATCAACCGAACCTTGTCGCGAATATTACCCGGCTCACGAGCACCAGAATCAATAGTCACGGCAGAAATCTAGCTCTCAAAAATCAGATCTAATTTGTCGCCGATGACGCCAAGTGATGCAAGGCACTCGCCAAGTAAATCAGAGTCTGCGACAAGAGCGCGAAGCTCGTCAATTAAGTCGAGAGATTGGCCACACACAAAATCTAAACAAGCCACGATTGCGTTACCACGAATGAAAAACTTAGTACAGACACGACCTTCATTTTGTTGTTCAATTTCTTGCAACAGATCAAATGATCTTTCAACGCCGGTGACCAGCTCGATAGTGCATCTTGCAATTGGTAATCGTCCATCAAGAAGTTGGATCTCAATATTCGTGTCATCAATCTTTGCGCAAATTCGCCCATCGGCGCCAATGAGGTACTCGATATTGGCTGGGTAAAGTATGTCAATAATTTGAGAATGAAATCGAGCGGCTCCAAATTGTTCGCGATTGATCAAGATCTTCCAAGTTGGTCCCGCTATTTGCATTCGCGTCCCACCCTCAATATCGGCGCTGAGAGTGACCATTTCGCTCCTATCACCGCGAAGTAATTCGAGGACATATTTCAAATGGTCACGGTTGACAACGAATTGGCCAGTCCTGCCACAGATTACGGCCTGTTGGTTGAGTTGAACAGTTTTTGCTTTGGCTTCTTTGTATGAAGTAATTATTTCTAACGAACCGGCGCCAAAAATAATTTGACTCACCGGAGGCACCCGTTCGATCATCGAAAAATCTTTCATGCCTGTCGGATATTCGGTACCAAAAGCAATTAAATGTCCGATTTGCGCCGCTCTCAGTTCGGCAGTCGTAACATTGCTCGAGTCGAATTCAGAAAACTCTTCGTCTTGATCAAGCAGTTGCATTTCAGAAAAGCCGGTCTCTCCGGTGAACCTGGCCATATCGCCTGTGATGGTTAGTTCAACTTCTTCACCCATATTGCACTGATACTCTGCCTCTCTTATAAGTCTTAGTGGGATTACGTATTTCCCTGGAAAATTCGTAGGCGAACCAGTAACCATTACTTCAATATTCGGCCCCACCATTACCCAACTACGCTTGCCGTTGACTGATGCAAGTGTTATGCCTAAGCCATCGACTTCTGTGACATTAAAAATTGAAGCTGCATGACGGATTTGCTCGAGTTCTGGCTCGCAGATTGTGCCAGCGTTTATCATCTTCATACCTTCTCTCTAATTGGAAGTAGTTTTGCAATGCGGTAGTCAACGGGTGCGGGGTGCGCCTTTTTGAGAAGATCACTCATTGGTTTTTCTTTGAGCTTCGCATCAATAATTGCGCCGTAAATATGGCCAATGTCTTCGAGTTGGTTTGTAAGTTCGCAAAGTTCATGGTGATCAAATTCGCCAATTACAAGACCATATTCACTAAGCAAAACTTTGTCTGGCGAGATGAAATCGCCAAGGCTACATTTTTTGACCGCACTCAAGAACCTTCGACGAAGTGCCTTCTCGTTTGGCGTTGGAAAGTATTGCTCTGTTGCCATTGCATTTCTCCTTCTCGGGGACGAAGCGATTGATGCTGTTGTCCGATCGTTATTTGGCCATTTCACTCACGGTCGCAGGGTAGGTCAGGCGTGTTGCATGATTGA
>JAPKZT010000247.1 GCA_026393655.1 Actinomycetota bacterium
GTTGAGGCTCGTTTCGGTCTTCATGATGGAGAGCGTAAAAGCTTTCGTCAAGTTGGCGAAGAGCTTGGCGTAACCGCCGAGGCTGCACGTCGCCTTGTAAGTCGTGCTGTTGACACATTGCGAGACGATGCCGGAGAAATCCTCACCGTCTGAGGCAACTTTCGGCAATAGTGTTATCGCAATGAGTTCAACTAATCGCTGGACACCGTCCTCGTGGCAGAACAATGTCGCCGCACAACAGCCGAAGTGGCCGAGTCAAACTGAACTTGATAATTCGCTAAAGCAAATCGCATCTTACCCGCCACTTGTTTTTGCGGGTGAGGCGCGGTCGCTACTGACTGCACTCGGGCAAGTTGCAAGTGGTAACGCATTTTTATTGCAGGCTGGCGACTGCGCAGAGAGTTTCGAAGAGTTCACGGCGGTTAATATTCGCGAAAAACTTCGCGTAATTTTGCAGATGGCAGTGATGCTCACATATTCGATGGGTGTGCCAGTCGTAAAAGTTGGTCGAATCGCCGGACAATTCGCCAAGCCCCGCTCAAGTGATACCGAAATTATCGGGGGCAAAGAGTTCGCATCATTTCGTGGGCACATGGTTAATGACCCTGCACCGCACATTGAGTCGCGCGTGCCAGACCCGCAACGCATGGTGCAGGCGTATCACCAATCAGCGAGCACGCTCAACTTGTTGCGTGCATTCACCAAGGGTGGTTTTGCCGATCTGAATCGTGTCCATGCATGGAACCAAGAATTTGTCTCAAGCAGTGCAGCGGGTCAGCGATACGAACAAGTTGCCGGCGAAATTGAGCGAGCGTTGGCATTTATGCGCGCCTGTGGCATTGATACAGAGAGCCATAGCCCGCTTCATGAAGTTGACTTCTATACAAGTCACGAAGCATTAATTCTTGGATACGAAGAGGCGCTGACTCGCCAAGACTCGCTAACGGGCACTTGGTATGACTGTTCGGCTCATATGTTGTGGATCGGCGAGCGAACTCGACAACTTGACGGAGCACACATTGAATTTTTGCGTGGCGTAGGCAACCCAGTTGGTTGCAAGATTGGGCCAGAAACGACAACAGATTTTGTTTTGTCTTTGTGCGAGATTCTCAACCCTGCGCGAGTTGCTGGTCGGTTAACGCTGATCACTCGAATGGGTGCCGACAAAATTGAAACAGTTTTACGACCGCTAATTCGAGCCGTGCGTGATGCCGGGCACCCTGTTGTTTGGGCGTGCGATCCAATGCATGCAAATACTTTTACCGCCACCAATGGTCGCAAGACCCGACACTTTGATGACATCATTCGAGAGATCACCGGTTTCGTATTAGCCCATCGTGCCGAAAACTCATGGCCAGGCGGCATTCACGTTGAACTCACTGGCGACAACGTCACCGAGTGTCTTGGTGGTGCCGAGGCAGTCAGCCAAGAAGATCTTGACACTCGCTATGAATCGGTTTGTGATCCACGACTCAATGCGCGACAATCACTTGATCTCGCATTTCGTGTTGCTGAACTAATTCGTACAGCAAAATAGCCCAATGCGGGCGTTTGAACTCGCGCAAGAGTGGCCTGCGCCGAACACTTCGATTTGCGTCATCGACCGCCATGGTCAAACACATACCTTTGGTGATACATCGCGAACTTCTCGCATCGCTTCAGTATCAAAATTGTTGACCGCATGGGCGACTCATATAGCAATTGAAGAAGGTTCAACGACTCTTGACACGCCTGTTGGTCAAGACGGTTGCACCCTCGCCCACTTGTTGGCGCACGCAGGTGGCTACAGTTTCGACGGCGATGCGCCGATTGTCAGCCCTGCACGCAAACGCATTTACTCGAACTCTGGATACGACTTGATCGCCGAGCATCTTGAGTCAGTCACCAAAATTGCTTTCAGCGAATATCTCAATGATGCAGTTTTCTCGCCTCTTGGAATGGCTTCGAGTTCGCTAAATGGGTCGGGCGCAAAAGATGTTGTTTCGTGTGTTGATGATCTAATTGAGTTTGCGCTCGAGTTGCGAAATCCGCGATTAATAAGCGCCTCGACTGCACGAATAGCAACTACAACTCAGTTCGGCGAACTAGAAGGAGTCGTGCCTGGTGTTGGTCGGTTTAGCCCGTGCAACTGGGGTTACGGGCCAGAGATTCATGGAGCGAAGCATCCTCATTGGATGGGCACGCGAAATAGCGCCTCAACTTTTGGACACTTTGGCGGCGCAGGAAGTTTTATTTGGCACGACCCTGTGGCAAATGTTTCGTGCGTCGGACTTTGCAGAGTTGAGTTTGATAATTGGGCACTGCATTACTGGCCACAATTTTTTGACGCCGTGATCGACGAGATCACCAGATGACCAAACAGAATCCTCGCGCAGATCTCTTTCTGCTGTTATTTTGCACTTTCTCAACTGCTGCTGCCAACAGTGTGGTATTCGCCTCAATGTCTGAGTTGCAAGAAAAATATGGCTACGCCGATTCGGCACTCGGATTAATCGCCGGCACTGGTTTTGCTCTGGGCTTAGTCGTCCAATTATTCGTTGCTCCGCTCGCCGATCGTGGTCATGGTCGAAAATTAATTCAAGTAGGTCTCGCACTTGCCGGAATTGGATCCGTCGTATTTGTATTTGGTGACTCACTTGGTTGGTTTATAGTCGGTCGCGCCATTGTTGGCGCGTCGCTTGGCTGCACGTTTCCGGCAGTGCGCGCACTAGCCGCGAATCTCGACCGCAATCGAAGTGCAGAAAGACTTGGCGCGGTTGCCGGCACCGAGATTGGCGGCTTTGTTACAGGCCCACTTGTCGGCTCTCTATTAATTGACCCATTTGGGCTTGATACAACATTTCTCGTATTTGGTGCAATGGCGGTATTTGCTTTAGTCGTGATCATGCCGCGTGAGTTTCCTGAATTGGTGAAAACTTCTGAATCAGACAAGTCAAGTCTCGATTTGCTTCGTCTGCCAGAAATTCGCGTTGCGTTGTTACTGACGCTGGCTGTGACGTTTCCAACTGGAATGTTTGACGCATTATGGGACCGGTTCTTAGACGACCTAGGTGGCAACAACGCGATGACTGGTTTGACATTCGCCGTCTATGGATTGCCATTTATTTTGTTTTCATCGCGCGCAGGCAAACTGATTGATAAACGCTCGCCAGTTGCAGTCGCGCTGTGGCTGGTTATCCCAGTGAGTTTGATGACGATGAGTTACGGCTTCTTCAAGTCACCATGGCTAATTCTGGGTCTTGGACTAATTGAAGGAACTGTTCAATCGGCAATTGCGCCAGCAGGAATGGCTGCAATCGCCAAGGCCGCGCCACTCGGTAGAGCGTCTGCAGCCCAAGGCTTGTCTGGATCGGTAAATGTTTTTGGGCAAATGCTGGCTGCCTTCATTGCGCCAAGTATTTACGGCAAATATGGAGCACTCACGACTTTCATGTCGGTCGGCATTGGAATTGGCTCGATTGCAGCAATCGCCGCATTATTACATGCGAAAAACTTGCGCGATCTTGCGCACTAATTAGCGCAATAATTAACGCTTGCTAGTTAAAGCCGCTCGATAATCATTGCCATACCTTGACCGCCACCAACACACATCGATTCAAGACCGAATCGTTTGTCTGTGTGTTGCAAGCCGTTAATCAAAGTTGTCATTATCCGAGCACCTGTCATACCAAATGGGTGACCGAGCGCGATTGCTCCGCCGTGGATATTTAATTTCTCCATTGGGATACCCAAATGTTTTGCCGACGGGATCACCTGTGCGGCAAACGCTTCGTTGATTTCGACAAGATCGATTTGGTCAATCGTCATGCCAGCACGCTTGAGTGCTTGACGGCAAGCTTCGATTGGCCCAAGTCCCATGATTTCAGGATTCAAACCAGAAACACCAGACGAAACTATTCGCGCTAACGGCTTTAGCCCAAGTTGCTTAGCCTTAGTATCGCTCATTACAACAATTGCTGCCGCACCATCATTTAATGGGCAAGCATTGCCTGCAGTAATTTCACCATCTGGGCGAAACACTGGCTTCAAACCGGCGAGACCCTCTGCAGTTGTACCAGCACGGGGTCCATCATCTTTTGAGATGACAGTGCCATTCGGCAATGTGAGCGGTGAAATTTCTCGATCAAAGAAACCGTTTTCTTGGTTAGCAACTGCGCGTTGTTGACTTCGCGCACCAAACGCATCCATTTCAAGGCGTGTCACACCTTCAAGTTCGCGAACATTTTCGGCGGTTTGCCCCATTGCGATGTACATGTCGGCAAGACCTGATGCAGCCGACCAAACACCTTGACCGCCGGCAGCGCGCGACTTGGTGCGCTCACCTGATGGCTTGAAAATTGCGTTCGGTGCAATGTCGCTTGCGCCCGATGCATATCGACTTACGGTTTCGACACCAGCAGCAATAAAGCAATCGCCTTCACCGGCTTTAATTGCATGGGCGGCCATACGGATTGTCTGCAAACTCGAAGAGCAATAGCGATTGACAGTCACACCAGGAACATTGTCGAGACCGGCCAGCACAGCAACAACGCGAGCAATATTGAAACCTGCCTCGCCCGCTGGTTGGCCACAACCCATCATTAAGTCTTCAACATCGTCAGCTTTGAGTTGAGGGACTTTTGCCATTAGCGCGCGAATAATTTGCGCCGACATATCGTCAGGTCGAAGTTCGGTCAATGTGCCTTTATTGGCGCGTCCGATTGGGCTACGTGCTGTTGCAACAATTACTGCTTCGGTCATGGCTTCTGCTCCTTGTGAAATTATGCGATGCAAAACCCTAGCCGTTTTCAAGGTTGTAAACGAAGCCGAAATTTCAGAATTCCGCATCAAATCGCTATTCTCATCTAGGCGAAACAATGGGGGTAGCTAATCATGGCAACACAACGACTGACACTTGCTCAAGCAATTATCAAATATTTAATTAATCAGCATGTTGAGCGCGATGGGCACGAAAACCAATTTTTCGGTGGGACTTGGGGAATCTTTGGTCACGGAAACATTGGCGGTGTCGCCCAAGCACTGCAGCAGTACAGCACTGACATGACCTATTACCTTTCACGTAACGAACAGGCAATGGTCCATAGCGCTGTGGCTTACGCAAAAATGAATCGTCGAATGAAAGCGCAAGCCTGTCTTTCATCAATTGGGCCAGGGGCAACGAATATGGTTACCGGTGCGGCTACGGCAACTGTGAACCGAGTTCCAGTTCTTTGCTTGGCTGGAGATTATTTTGCTGAGCGAGTTCAGAGTCCAGTTTTGCAACAACTTGAGTTTCCATTCACTCAAGATCAGTCATCAAACGATACTTTTAAACCCGTCGCGAAATATTGGGATCGAATTCAACGCCCAGAGCAAGCAATCACATCACTGCCCGAAGTGATGCGAATTCTTACATCACCTGCTGAAACTGGTGCCGCAGTTTTGGCATTACCTCAAGACATTCAAACTTACGCATTTGATTACCCAGAAGAAATGTTTCGCAAACGAATCTGGTCGATACCGCGAAACCGTGCTGACACAACTTCTATCGAGCGTGCCGTCGCATGGATCCGTGCCGCTAAGACTCCACTTATTATCGCCGGTGGTGGTGTTCGGTATAGCGCAGCGGAAGGCGCACTAATGTCGTTCGTTGAGAAAACTGGAATTCCCGTAGCCGAAACTCACGCTGGCAAAGGTTCATTACTTTTTGATCACCCTTTAAGTCTTGGCGCCGCCGGTGTTTCAGGCACCGAAGCAGCAAATATCATCGCGCCCGAAGCAGATTTAATAATTGGCATCGGCACTCGTTTTACAGATTTTCCTACATCATCAAAAACTGCGTTTAGACACCCGAATGTCCGCTTTATAAATATCAATGTTTTTGAAATGGATGCATATAAACACGCAGCAATTCCACTTGTGGGTGATGCCAAAGTAACCCTTGAAGAACTTGCGGTTGCTGTGGGTGATTATCAAGTTGATAATTCGTATCGCCAACGTTGCCAACAACTAAATAAAAAATGGAACGAAGAAGTTGAGCGCGTCTATGGTGCGGCGATGACACCAATAAGTCAGGGTGAGGTCATCGGAGCAGTTCAGGCATCTGCAGATCCAAAAGATGTTGTCGTGACATCAGCCGGAAGCTTGCCAGGGGACTTATTGAAGTTGTGGCGCTGTAAAGATTCGTTGAGCTACCAAGTCGAATATGGGTACAGCGTTATGGGCTACGAAATTGCAGGTGGCCTCGGTGCAAAAATGGCCGCTCCGGATCGTGAGGTCTACGTGATGGTCGGAGATGGATCGTTCATGATGATGAATACCGAGATAACTACGGCTGTCCAAGAAAACATTAAATTAATTATTGTTGTCGTCAACAATGATGGATTCTCAAGTGTCGGACGCGTATCTGAAAACGTCGGCAGTTTAGGTTTTGGTTGCCATTATCGATATCGAAGCAAATCTGGTTCATATGACGGCGATGTATTACCAGTTGACTACGTCAAAATCTGCGAAGGTTTGGGTGCCACATCAATTAAGGCCGACAGTCTTGCTGATTTCAAAAAAGCTCTAATTACGGCACGCGCGTCAACAAAGACAACTTGTATCGTCGTAAACACTGATTGGGATGAACGAGTTCCTGGTTATGCAAGTTGTTGGTGGGATATGGCAACTGCGCACACATCAGAGAACCAAGATGTTAATGCCGCTCGCGAAATCTACGAGAAAGAAAAATCAGCGCAACGTTATTTAATGGTGCCTGGTGCGCCATTTCAGTCGTGAGCAATCTACACAGACCATTTAAAATTAAAAACGTTGATGGGACACAATTTGATGTAACACCTAAATCAATTGGTTGGACATATCTTGATTTCAACGTCATAAAACTTGAAAAATCTAAAAGTTTTGAACACAACTCAAGAGATCGCGAAGTTGCAATAGTTCCACTTTCAGGTTCAGGTTTTGTTGAAGTTGGCGAAGAAAAGATCTACCTGCAGCGATCCGATATTTTCAAACAATCGCCGCAGGTTGTTTATGTTCCACCAGGTCATCTAATTTCGATTACTGCTGAAAGTAGTTTTGAATTTACGATTGGTGGAGCACCGGCAGAAGGTCGTTATCCAATTCGTGTTTTTGAACCTAATGAAATGCGAGTCGAAGTGCGAGGTGGTGGTGCTGCCAGACGACAAGTAAACCATCTACTCGCCCACCCATTGCCTGCCGAACGCTTGATTCTCTACGAGGCATACGTGCCGCGAGGTGCATGGTCAGGTTGGCCGCCCCACTGCCATGACGGCACTAACGGATCTCCATATTTGGAGGAAACTTATTACTTCCGTTTTGATCGCAGTGATGGTTTTGGTTTTCACCGAAACTACAAGTTAGATGCACATGAAAATGAAAGCTCTGATGAGCACTTTATGGTTCAAGATGGTGATCTAGTGGTGATTCCTTGGGGGTACCATCTGGCAACTGCGTCTCCAGGACACAATATGTGGCTACTAAATTATTTGGCAGGACACCCAACAAACGATGAACGCGCGGTGAAACCATGTTTCGATGTTGCTCATACTTGGATCGAAGACGATTGGTCGAAAAATCAAATGGAACTGCCATTAGAGATGGATGAAACTTATGCGTAAACTTCGCGTCGGATTGATTGGTTGCGGAAACATCGCATTGAACGGCCATATTCCTGCTTATTTAGAGACTCCCGAACGTTTTGAAATAGTGGCAGTTGCTGACCCATTTGAAACACAGCGTGAACTGGGTTTGGTAAAAGCCAGGCTCACCCCCCGAGATGGATATTCCGATCCGCTTGAACTAATCAAACGATCCGATATTGACTTAATTGATATCTGCACTCCCCAACACTTGCACCGAGAATTAATTGAGGCCGCGGCCGAAGCAGGGCACAACATTGTTTGCGAAAAACCACTCGCTGCAGTACCCGCTGATGCGAGTGCGGCAATTCACGCAGCCAAAAAAGCGGGTGTGAAGTTGGCCGTAATTCATAATTATTTATTTTTTCCTGAGGTAGTCGCAGCAAAGAGAATTCTTGATTCAGGCGAACTCGGCGATGTACGCGTCGTGACAGTTAATTTTTTAGGTGTTGTCGATTCAATGGGCGCTAGTGGCTTCAAACCAAAGTGGCGTCACGACTACGCATCTTCTGGCGGTGGCGTGTTGATGGACATGATCCACGGCGTCTATCTTGCGAATCATTTTCTTGGATCACCTACTCAACGTGTCTCAGCACATGTGACAAGTCATACGCAAGGAGACGAAGTCGAAAGCCTTGCACTTTGTCGACTTGAATCTGGCGACAGTGCCGCGCTCGTCAATATCGGCTGGGGATATGGACACGGCGGTATCGACATCGTCGGTAGTAAAGGTCGACTTCGCGTTAACTACGAAAACTTTGGAACTTGCCCATGGTCTGCTTTTGAAAACATGGTCGTAACAGTTGGCTCCGATACAAGAGTTGAACCGGTCAATTTTGAACCTAATAGCGAATCTATTCACGACAAAATCCGCTGGTCAATTGCCGCTGCATTAGTTGATATTGCCGATGCTATTGAACACGAAAAACTTTCAGTAGCTAGCGGCGAAATTGGATTAGAAGTACTTGAAATGACTTTGGCTAGCTACGCGTCGGCAGCAACTGGCCAATCAATCACCGTACCCCTAGAGACTTCGAGCCCGCTTCATATTAAAGGCGTTAGTGGAATTAAAGATTTGGACTTCACTAGTAGTGCGAAAGATTCGCCAGTTAGAAAACACAAACTTTTTGGTTTAAATTAAAGCAAAATAGAAAGAGCAAAATATCACTATGGAACTATGCGTATATACGGACTCGGTTCAGAACCTCTCTCGTACAGATGCTCTGGATGTAATAGCCAAAGCAGGCGCCACCGCCGTCGAACTTGCTGTCGGCGGTCAGTCAAGCGCACCGCATATGAATCTTTTAGAACTGTTGAGCAACGAAAAAGCTCGTGACACTCTTATCGGCGAACTAAACGATCGCGGACTTCGCATTGGCGCACTGAATTGCTCAGCGTGGCCAATGCATCCAAAAAAAGGCGATGAACACGTTGAGATCATTAAGGGGGCGATGAAACTTGCTCAACTATTAGACGTAAAGAAAATAGTCACGATGTCAGGATGCCCCGGAGACGGTCCGAATTCGTCAACAATTAATTGGATATTTTTCCCGTGGCCCTCTGACGGCGTCGACTTACTCAACCGCCAGTGGTCACAAACACTTGATCTATGGACAGAGCTCGCCGCCTTTGGTAACGATCATGGCATAGAAAAAATTGCCTTTGAACTTCATCCAATGCACCTTGTCTACAACACTCCAACCTTGCTTAAAATCAGACAGCACATTGGACCGATAATCGGTGCAAATGTTGACCCAAGCCACCTGTTTTGGCAACACATGGACCCAATTGCAATGGTTCATGCACTTGGTGATGCTGTCCATCATGTTCACCTAAAGGATCTTGAATTTAACCAGCAGCAACTTGGCATCGCGGGCACATTGGATAGCCGAACATTTGCGAATCCTGCAGAGCGCTCATGGAACTTTCGAACAGTCGGTAAAGGGCACGGTGACGAGTTTTGGACTCCATTTTTCAACGCGCTTAAAGATATTGGTTATGACGACGTCCTAAGTATTGAAAACGAAGACCCTTACGACACTTTCGAACAGGGAACAATTGATGCCGCTCATTACGCGTTAACAGTTCTCTCAAAAATCCCCAAATAGATAGCAAGAGTTGCGAAATTAGTCTTCGGCAATACTTAAAACAAAAATTATTCAACCACGTAGTACGAAACATGAGCGTCGTAATAAAACCTTTGAAGACGAACGCCTGACAGAATCACATTTTCTTTAAGCGCCACCGTCTCGCCTTGCCACCGTTTTTGGCCAACTTCGTCAAAACCGACTACCCCACCTTTTGGAACAAGAGGTAATAAATGCTTTAATGCAACTGCTGTCGGCTCATAAATATCGAAGTCCATATATAGCAACGCAATTATTAAGTAAGGATGGTCTTTGACATACTGCGGAATCGTCTTGATCGCATCGCCTCTGACTAGATCCACTTTTGGAATATGACCGATTGTTCTATTCTTGTCGTGCAAAGCAACCCACTTAGCAAGATGCTCATAATCGGTATTACGCATATGCCCAACGACACCTTCAGGGTCATGTTTCGTTACTGACGGAAAACCTTCAAATGTATCAAAACCAATAATCTTGCGATTAAAGTTTGATGGTTCGAGAATTGATGAGAGATGTTCAAACAGCATCAGCGAGTTGCCTCGATGGACACCACACTCAACCACCGAGCCGTGGACATTCAGAATTTTTTCAAAAAGATGAACTCTTGTAAGTATCAACGTGACTAATTGGCGGTCTAAATATACAAAAGGCGCTTCAGCAACATCCGCCGCAGACATTTCAGCAAACATTTCTAGCCTTTGCTTACGGAACTCAATTTCAGAACTGATTTCAGTTCTTTTCTCACCAATATTGTCGATAAAAGTCTGTTTCTTTTCCACCCCCTGACGATAGCCGAATACGAATAACTCGGGTGGGGCAAGAGACATGTGCGAGTTCTAGAGTCTTGGAATGCAATTATTTGATGTAGAGCTAGACCAAATAGACCTTTCGGCCAGGGAGTTCTGGAGCGCCCCGCGTGATTACCGCGAATCGGCTTTTGCAAAACTGCGTAACGAAGAACCAATTCGGTTTTTTGAAGAGATGGAGTTCAGTTTTGTACCAAAAGGCCCCGGCTATTTTGCGCTAACTCGCCACGACGACATCTGGCATGTCAGTCGAAATCCACAATTATTTTGCAGCGGCAAAGGTTCAAACATCGCTGACCTTTCACCAGAGTTAAACGAGTTTTTTGGGTCAATGATCGGCATGGACGACCCGAAACATTTTCGCTTGCGATCGATTGTCTCTAAGGGTTTTACTCCACGCGAGATTGCTCGCATTGAGGAATATGTCAAAGTCAAGGCGCGAACAATTATTGATCGTGTGCTTGACGAGTTTGAAGGTCAAGAATTTGATTTCGTTGATGCAATCGCCGGTAAATTTCCGCTACAAATAATTTGCGAAATGATGGGGATCCCAGAATCTGACGAACGGCAGATATTCAATTGGACGAACACGATTCTTGGTGCTGGTGACCCAGACTTCACAGGCACTCTCGAAGGATTAATAGAAGCCGGTATCGGCATGTTCACCTACGCCCAGGCGCTCGGCGAAGATCGACTTGCCAACCCAACAGACGATTTGACGAGTGTGATGATGCATGCAGTTGTTGATGGTGAGAGGCTTTCATCGCAAGAGTTTGGAAGTTTTTTTATACTGTTGGTGGTCGCCGGAAATGAAACAACCAGAAATGCCATCACCCACGGAATGGTTGCTCTAACTGAAAACCCTGATCAACGAGCAAAATGGTTCGGCGATTTTGAGACACACACAAAAACAGCCGTAGAAGAAATAGTTCGGTGGGCAACACCAGTCATGCACTTTCGTCGAACAGCAACTCAAGACACTGAAATTAATGGTTTTCCAATTAAACAAAATCAAAAAGTTGTGCTTTTCTATAACTCTGGAAACCGTGATGAACGAATTTTTGCTGATCCTTTCAAATTTGATGTCACCCGCACCGCTCAGCCATCGCAGATTGGTTTTGGTGCAGGCGGGCCACACTTTTGTTTGGGTGCAAATTTGGCACGACGCGAAATAGCCGTAATGTTTGATGAAATCCGCCGCCGCGCACCAAACTTGCAGATAACCGGAGAACCTGCCTACTTACAGAGCAATTTCATCAATGGCATCAAACGAGTCAACTGCAGAGCTAGTTAATTAGAACATTAGCGATCTAATTAGTTCTGCTCGTGCAAAGCAACTTGAGTATGAGAAAGCGATAACGGGCCGTGATTTATTTGTGGCAACACATATCGCGAGAACAGATCACACTCTTTGAGATGCGGATAGCCCGACAAAATAAAACTTGATACTCCGGCATCTGCGAGTTCATGCAGTTTGGCTGTGACCTGATCTGGATCACCAACAATCGCAATGCCAGCACCACTTCTCGCGCGACCGACACCGGTCCAAAGATTCTGCTCGATGTAACCCTCGTCATCAGACACTGACCGTAATTCAGTTTGGCGATTTACGCCTGTAGAAGTTGCGTCGAGTGAGCGAGCGCGTATTGCATCACCGATTACTGGGTCAAGACGCGACAGCAATCGCCTCGCAGCCTCACGAGCCTCGCGCTCAGTTTCGCGAACAATCACATGACTACGCCAGCCATAATTTAGTGACCGACCGAATTGCTGTGCTCGCAATTTGAGATCAACAATCACGCTCGAAACTTTGGCAGTTGTATCGGGCCACATTAGATAGACATCGGCACTTGCCGCAGCACAATCACGAGCAGCCTCTGAGAGTCCACCAAAATAGATTGGCGGGCAACCCAAATTCTGTTTGACGATACGTGGTGGCTCAACACTTAGTTGCAAAAACTCGCCATCAAGACTTATCGCACGACCCTCTAATAATTCACCAAGTGCATACAAATACTCTGTTGTGCGGCGGTATCTGGCCTCACTAGTTAAATTCTCGCCAGGCATCTCGGATGAAATTGCATTTATTACCAGACGCGAATTTGAAATCTGCTGAAGCGTTGCAATTTGGCGAGCAAGTTGCGGTACAACAAGTTCGCCAAGTCTTAACGCAAGTAGTAATCGAATCTGTTTTGTTTGCGTGGCGATACCTGCGGCAAAAGTTGTGGCGTCAATACCGAGGCTGTACCCCGAAGGCAAAAGCACATTGTCAAAGCCGTTAATTTCGGCACGACGCACGATCTCGCTGCAATGCGACCAAGAAGATTGCAGGTCGTCATCGGGTACGCCGAGAAACTCATAATCGTCGTCACATAAGGCCGCAAACCATGCAACCTCAACAAGTGGGCGGTTATTGCTCACGCGCTAAATATAGTCAGGGGATTATTAACTGGCCTGGTCAGACAATATGTTTATGAACAACCGCTTGATGAACCGCAGTCGCCGCAAACGTAGCATGCCCCTGCGCGTTGCATGTTTGCTGAACCACATGTCGAGCAGATCATGCCAGTCGCAGCTGGTTTTTTTGCAGCATGTGATGGTGGTGCAGAAAATGCACCAGAATCAATTTGTGCAACTAAGTCATTGGCAGACGGAATTGTTTTTGGATCAGCGAACACATCAGTGCCCTGAGTGTTGACAGTGATCGATTCTTCAACTCCTGGCAATGTTGGTTGCATTCGCTCTTCGCGAGTGAATACTCCCAATTCAGCGCGCTCGTCCGCAGTTAGATATTCAACTGCAAGTCGACGGAAGAGATAATCAACGATTGACGAGGCCATGCGAATGTCTGGATCATCTGTCATACCTGCTGGTTCGAAACGAGTATTCACGAATGCTTCAATGAACGCACGCATTGGCACGCCATATTGCAAACCATACGAAATACTCTTGGCGAAAGCATCCATCAGGCCAGCCAAAGTCGAACCTTGCTTAGAAACCGTCAAGAACACTTCGCCTGGTCGCCCATCTGTATATTCACCGATTGTTGCGAAACCTTTGCAGTCAGCAACACGGAACTCAAATGTTCGCCCACGACGAGATCGTGGCAATTTCTGACGAACAGGCTGATGCACAACACGCTCAACTATTCGTTCAATAATTTGCGTTGCCGAGTTCGCTGCATCGCCGCCATCGTTTGAACCTTTTTCACTGTCTTTTTTGGCAGTTGAAAGCGGTTGACCAACCTTGCAATTGTCACGATAAACGGCAACCGCCTTGATGCCTAACTCCCAAGACAACATATGCAGTGACTCAATGTCTTCAATTGAAGCTTCTTCGGGCATATTCACGGTCTTTGAAATTGCGCCAGACAAAAACGGCTGCGCCGCACCCATCATTCGCACATGACCTTCATAGTGAATTGTGTTGTCACCCATTGAGCAAGCAAACACTGGCAAGTGCTCGGCTTTCAAATCGGGAGATCCAACAATTGTTTTTTGTTCATCGATGTAGGCGACGATTCTCTCAACAACCGGACCCTCGTAACCAAGTTGCTTTAGCGCACGTGGCACAGTCTGGTTGACGATCGTCATGTTGCCACCACCAACAAGTTTTTTGAACTTAACTAATCCGAGGTCTGGCTCTATACCTGTTGTGTCACAGTCCATCATTAAGCCAATCGTGCCGGTTGGCGCCAGAACACTGGCTTGACTATTGCGTACACCAAATTCTTCACCATCGCGAACTGCAGCATCCCACGATGCGGTTGCTGCATCTACAAGGTCTTGTTGCACTACATCAATGTTGTCGATTTCTTTATTGGCGTCACGATGCATTCGCAAAACATTGTTCATGTAGCGCTCGTTGGCTGAGTATCCAGCGAACGGACCCATCCGGCTTGCTGTGCGAGCACTAGTTGCATACGCGTGTCCGGTCATCAGCGAGGTTAGAGCTGCAGCCCAAGCGCGACCGCCAGTTGAGTCATATGGCATTCCGAGTGCCATCAATAACGCACCGAGGTTTGCATAGCCCAATCCAAGTTGACGGAATAAACGACTGTTCTCTGCAATTTTCTCAGTTGGATAATCTGCATTGCCGACAAGAATCTCTTGTGCGGTAAACATGACTTCAATCGTGTGGCTGTAAGCCTCAACGTCAAAATGGTCGTTGTCGTCGAGGTATTTCAACAAGTTGATTGACGCCAAATTGCACGCTGAATTGTCGATGTGCATATATTCGCTGCAAGGGTTTGAACCATTTATGCGACCAGCAGCATGTGCTGTGTGCCATTTATTGATTGTTGTGTCAAATTGCAAACCAGGATCTGCACACTCCCATGATGCAGTCGCCATTTGTCGCCACAGGTCGCGTGCGCGAATTGTGCGCACAACACGCCTATCTTTGACTGCGAGCAAGTTCCAGTCGGCATCATCTTTGACTGCCTGCATGAACTCATCTGTGACACGAACTGAGTTGTTGGCGTTTTGATATTGCACCGAAAAAGAATCTTTTCCGTCAAGATCCATATCGAAGCCTGCATCTCGAAGTGCGCGAGCCTTCTTTTCTTCATGCGACTTGCACCAAATAAATTCTTCGATATCTGGATGATCAACATTAAGAATGACCATCTTTGCCGCGCGGCGAGTTTTGCCGCCCGACTTGATGGTTCCGGCTGAAGAGTCGGCGCCACGCATAAAGCTGACTGGTCCTGAAGCCGTACCTCCACCTTTTAGGTGTTCGGCGCTGCTTCGAATATTTGACAAATTGATACCCGAACCCGAACCACCCTTGAAAATCGTTCCTTCTTCTTTGTACCAATTCAAGATTGCATCCATCGTGTCGTCAACAGCCAAAATAAAACATGCACTTGCTTGTTGTGGAACACCTTCAACACCAATGTTGAACCAAACTGGTGAATTAAACGCCGCGCGTTGCGTCACCAAAATATATTTCAGTTCATCGCGAAAAGAATCTGACTCTAGTTGGTCAGCAAAATAACCGCACTCGGTTCCCCATTTTGTGATGGTGTCGGCAACACGATCAATAACTTGGCGCATCGAGTTCTCACGTTCTGCGGTACCAGGTGTGCCTCTGAAGTATTTTTGCGAAACGATGTTGGTCGAATTTAACGACCATGAAGTTGGAAACTCAACACCAAGCTGCTCAAATGCAACTGTGCCGTCCTTCCAGTTTTTGATTTGAGCATCTCTACGCTCCCAAGAAACTTGATCGTAAGGATGTGTGCCTGGTGTTGTGAAGTGACGGCGGATACCGATCGACAAACGTTCTGGAGCTATTGACATTTCGTACTAAACCTTTCAATATGTAATTCATTTAAATCGGTTGCTGACTTTTACTTTTAATAAAACAGTTTTCAAATCACTTGCAAATCTCGATGGGGGCTAGCCCTACAAAACTAGGCCCCCTGAGCGAGACCACTAGATGTAGTGCCAAACCATCCCCCATTGCAGATTCACCCACAACTTGTAGACAAGATTACAGCATTGTTATTTGTCTTTGTCAATCATTTAGAAGCCTTATTTAGAGCCTTTTAAACGACTAATCCAAATTCACTTCGAATCATAGGGAGACACGCCTGTGGATTGGAAGTGGATATCCGTGTTAATTAGAGACATCTTCTGGGGATTACCTGTGCGTAACCTACTGCTTATGAAATTTATGTAACTTTCAGCCTTTATCTCTATACAACAGCCACAGAAACAGGGATTCCGTTGAGAACGCTCGTTCCTGACAATGGATCGAGTCGTTGCTCATCTGTCAAAATATTTGAGTTCACGCCAGCGCGAGACGAAGCAACTTTTGTTTTCGTGCCGGGCATTGAATGACCCCAACCATGCGGCAGACTCACCACTCCCTCACGAATTAGCTCGGTGATTTCAACCGGAGCATCAACATTTCCAACACGACTAGTAATGCGAACCGCAGAGCCTTGCGTTATTCCGAGTCGTGTTGCATCATTCGGATGGATGTGCAACGTGCAGCGATCTTTGCCTTTGACGAGTACTTCAATGTTGTGCAACCATGAATTGTGTGATCGCAAATCTCGACGACCGACAAGAGTCAACTGTGTTGCATCAATTTTTTCTTGACAAAAAACTTCTAGTCGCTTCAAATCACCAATTAGTTGCGGTACTGCAAGTTCAATTTTTCCGGATTGTGTGCGCAAAATATTCGGCAAGCGAGGTTCAAGTGCACCGAAGTCAATGCCGTGTGGTGCGGCGATCAACTTGTCGAGCGTTAGACCATCTCTCACCGAACCAAATCCATCGCCGAATGGGCCGGTGCGAAGTAAGAAGTCAAGGATTCGGTCTGGCCCACGACGACCAGCAACAGAAAGTTCGCTGATTATTTCTTCACAATCGCGACCAAAAATACTTGAAGAAGAATCTTTAGTTGCACTTTCAACTAATTTAGATATCACGCGATCGTCGATCGTTGAAGGTGATGTTTCAACACCAAGGCCAGAAACTATCGACGACATCTTTGCAAGAAC
Organism: Actinomycetota bacterium; assembly: GCA_026393655.1. GTDB lineage: Bacteria > Actinomycetota > Acidimicrobiia > Acidimicrobiales > Ilumatobacteraceae > BACL27. The sequence continues at coordinate 17,090 of JAPKZT010000247.1, forward strand.
CTCCCATTCATCGGGTTCATTTGCCGACCTTGACAGAACTGGTTTGCTGTAATTAGCAACATTGCGCACGGCGAATGTCAAAAGCGCGAGGTCATAGTGACTGCGTTGTAATGCTGACGGCACCGGTAAAATTACATCCGCAAATCTTGAAGTTTCATTTAGATAAATATCAACACTGACCATGAATTCAAGATCGGCGAAAGATTTAGCGAGCCGTTCGCCGTTTGGAGTAGACAAAATTGGATTACCTCCAACAATGACCATCGCGCGTATTTGACCGTCACCTGGAGTTGAAATCTCTTCAGCCATTGCTGAAGCCGGGTATTCACCTAATACTTCTGGATGTTTGCTTACCCGTGAGTGTCCGCGCCCCGTGCGAAAACCCTTGCCTGAACCGCCTGCGCCACGTGTGTTTGCGCTACCTGCGACTGGCAATGGAAACATCGCGCCCCCGACGCGATCAAGGTTGCCAGTAAAAATATTCACTACATCTACAAGCCACGAGGCTGTCGTGCCGAACGCGGTTGTCGTTGTACCGATTCGAGCGTAAACAGCCGAAGAACTTGCGCCACGCAACTCGTGAGCGATACGACGAATAGTTTGCGCATCAACGCCAGTCGTTTCGGCGACAAATTCTGGCGTAAACGGTTGCAAGGCCAGCACCACTTCGTCAACACCATTAAGAAAAGACCCGAGTCGTTGATCCATCACTTCAAGACCGTCGGCCGCAAGTGTGTTGGCGATTGCTGCTAAAAACAATGCGTCGGTACCCGGACGAATTGCGATCCATTCGTCTGCGTGTTGCGCTGTTTTGCTTTTGCGCGGGTCAACTACAACTATCTTTCCGGCTCTTGCCTGTAACGCTTCAAGTCGACCCGGAAAGTCTGGTGCGGTGCACAAACTTCCGTTTGAGTCGTAAGGGTTTGCGCCGAGTATCAACAAATACTGCGTGCGGTCTAAGTCAGGCACCGCCACCGTGCTCGGTGAGCCAAATAAATATCCTGATGCAACCTGTTTTGGAACCTGGTCAACTGATGAAGCGCTATAAATTTGCCGCGAACCAAGTGATTTGAGAAACACGCTGTTAAAAGTCATCGATGACAAACCGTGCGCACCTGGGTTGCCTAAATATGCTCCAACTGATTCGCGACCATGCTTGGTAATCACGCCATTGAGACCAGCGTCAACTGCAGCCCATGCTTCATCCCATGTTGCTTGCACATGCACACCGTTTCGTTTAATCAGTGGGTGGCGCAGGCGGTCTGCGTCGTAATGCAACTGCTTAAGAGTGCTGCCTTTCGGACAGATAAAACCCTTCGAGAATACATCTTGCATATCACCACGAATGTGCGTGACCTCGTCGTCAACAACAGTCACGGCTAGTCCACAGCCCGCTTCACAAAGTGGGCAGGTTCGAAACACGATTTGCTCGTCAGAAGTTTTTTTCAATGTAACCGTTTCTTTTTCGGAGATCCTCATACTTTAAAGCATGCCACAGCAAAAAGTTGACGGTCGCCGGCCAACGGTCGCCGGAAGACTAGTAATCAGAATTGAATATCTAATGGCTTAGGCTAATTGCCGTGCGTCAGTTGTTGCCTAGTTTCAATAGTGCAGTAAATCTTCGCGAAGCCTATGGAGTAGCTCGCCAACGTCATGAATCTGGGCGACCAACTATCGGCCTGTGCATGGTGATGAGTATTGATGGCTCGACAGTCGTTGAAGGACGATCAACTTTGCTTTCAAACCCGACTGACAGAGATGTGATCATCGCCCTGCGCGCAGCCGCCGACACGATTGTGGTTGGCGCAGGCACAATTCGTGAACAGATGTATACCCCGCCGAGCAAGCCGGGCTTGCGTGTTGGAGTCGTCACGCGGACTGCCAATCTTGATTTTGCATCGCCATTGTTCACAAGTGGGTCGGGATTTTTGATAATGCCGCATGACGCCAAACAACCAAATTGTGAACTAGAAATCGAGATCATCCGCGCGGGCCAAGGCGACGTTGATCTACAAAAAGCGATGTCGCAATTGCCTGGAAACTTCATTCAACTTGAAGGTGGACCGATGCTCAACGCCTCGATGTTTGACGCCAACCTTGTTGACGAAATTAATTTAACGATCAGCCCAATGGTTACGGGTGCTGATAGCCCTCGTCTATCAAACGGTGCGCCGGCTTTACATCGCGACTACGAAGTTGCACACGTTCTTGAGCATGATGGGTTTCTTTTTATTCGTTACGTACGATCAGCTAGTTGATTAACTAGCTGATTAACTAGCTAGTTTCTTGCCTCTTTTTCAAGCAAGGCAAGTTCACGCTTAAAGTCAGCGGCGGCGTCAAAGTTTTTATACACACTGGCAAACCGCATGTAGGTAACTTCGTCAATGCTGCGCAATTGATTGAGTACGGCATGACCAACTTGATTGCTCGTCACATCGTCGCCCGTCAATCGCATGTCGTCTTCGACTCGCTCGGCAATCTCGATCAGTACTGAATCTTCTACTGGACGACCCTTTGCTGCCGACTGCAGACCACTGATAATTTTGGCTCGATCGAAAAGTTGTTTATCGCCAGTGCGTTTAACTACATAAAGTGGCACTTCTTCAAGGCGTTCATATGTCGTGAAGCGATAGCCACACTTCAAACACGAACGACGACGACGAATTGAACTTCCTTCTTCTGATACACGCGAATCAATCACCTTGGTGTCTTCGCAACTGCAACTAACGCATTTCACCTGACCAACATTACTCACCTGCGCAAAACCAAACTTATGGTAGAAGAATTTTTTGACCTGGGGTAACTGTGCCACCGTTAATGATCACAAGTTGATCAACAAGCAAGGTTATGTTTCCATAAGGATCAACCCGTTGAGCAATTGACCAAAATGTGTCGCCGGTTAGGGCGACAATATA
>JAPKZT010000076.1 GCA_026393655.1 Actinomycetota bacterium
CCACGATGGCAACAGTCGAGCCGGCGTCAATACGCAACGATACGTCTTCTAATACGTCGGTATCGGGGTCTGAACCTTGCATCACACCAGCCAACTCGAGCGATGCAATCGACACGCTTGTGCCAGGTGGGTACCGAAACGCCACGTGATCAAACTCGATGTTGCCAAGCGGTTTGACAATGTCAATGGCACGAGGGCGATCAGTGATTGCGACTGGGGCATCAAGCACTTCAAAAACACGCTCAAAACTTACGAGTGCAGTCATCACTTCAAGACGAGCGTTAGTGAGGCCAGTGAGCGGCTGATAAATGCGCTGAACAAATGCGGCCATCGCAACGAGCGTGCCAATGGTGATGCCACCGGAGATCACCATAAAAGCGCCAATTCCATAAATAGCGACTGCTCCAAGTGCGCCAACCAAACCAAGTGCTACAAAAAACACGCGGCCATACATCGCACCGGTAATACCGATGTCGCGCACGCGCGATGCACGGCCACTAAAAGCATCTACTTCTTCACGGTGCCGGCCAAAAAGTTTCACAAGCATTGCTCCAGAAACATTGAACCGCTCGGTCATCTGTGTGTTCATCGAGGCGTTGAGTCCCATTTGTTCACGCGAAATGTCTTGCAGTCGCACACCCACACGACGTGCCGGGATAATGAACACGGGCAGCACTACAAGTGAGAGCACTGTGAGCCGCCACTCGAGTGCGAGCATCGCACCAAGTGTCGTTACTAACACCACCACGTTTGACACAACGCTGCCAAGTGTGCCGGTCACAGCAGTTTGTGCGCCAACCACGTCATTGTTCAGTCGGCTGATCAGTGCACCAGTTTGTGTGCGAGTAAAAAAGGCGATTGGCATGTTCTGGACCTTGTCAAACAATGCAACACGCAAGTCGTAAATAAGGCCTTCACCAATGCGTGATGAATACCACCGCTGCACGATTGACAAGATTGCATCGCCCATCGCAACGACCACCAAAATGAGGGTCAGAATGACAATGCGCCGTTTGTCGCCAGCAGGAATTGCTGTATCGACAATGGTGCGAAACAACAATGGGGGAACGAGTGCGATTACTGCAGAAACAATGATTGACAGTAAAAAACCAATGATCGAACTTGAGTAAGGGCGGGCAAATAACAACACACGACGCATTGATGTACGGCCCACTTTGGTACCCACAATCGCCGATTTATCGCCGGGTATGAGGTGATGTGGGCCCATTCGCATGATGTCAGGCTAAGCCTGCCGCCATGCAATCACCTGTGTTCTTCTATGCTTTCCTCATGACAACATCCGCATCTCTTTCGTTTTCGTTTATTGGAAACGCATGTGGAATATTTACTGGAAGTCGTAACACCAAGATTTTGTGTGACCCATGGCTTGTAGACGGAGTTTTTGATGGAAGTTGGTATCACTACCCACCGCTGAAGACGCGTTTTGAAGACGTAGCCGATGTTGATGCCGTGTTTATCTCGCACTTGCACCCCGATCATTTTGATGTTCGCCATTTCGATTTCGATCGTCAAAAACCAATTTTAATTTTGAATCACGGACCAAATTTCCTGCGTAAGCAACTTAAGCAATTGGGGTTTGTAAATATTGTGGAGTTCGAAGATGGAGTATCAGCACCATTCAACGAATTCACAATTACGCTCTTTGCGCCATTCGCACGGCACAATTTTCATGAGGCCGAAGTAGGAAATCTGATTGACTCCGCGATGCTTATTGAATGTGACGGAGTGAGCGCTCTCAATGCAAATGACAATACGCCAACACCAGAAACGTCTGCCGAGCTTCGCGATCGTTTTGGCACAATTGATTTAGCGATGATTAATTACAACGCAGCTGGACCATACCCGAGTTGTTTTAATAACTTAAACAGCGATGAGAAGAACTCTGAACATCAGAGAATATTGGATCGAAATTTTATGTACATGCATGAGCTGGTCGAGGTGCTGAAGCCAAAGTACGTTCTTCCTTTTGCTGGATCATACGTACTTGGCGGAAAGCTTTCTCAACTCAATAAATATCTCGGAACATCAACTTGGGATGTCTGTGCTCAGGAGTTGAACTTTCGAGGACTTACAAGCACACAAACTATCCTCCTCCGCGAAAATGATGTTTTCGATATCGAAACTGGCGAATCAAACTGCCCGTATGTTCCGATCGATGAGAGTGAGATGGCTCGTTATGTCGATCAAATTTCTTCAATGAGCTACC
>JAPKZT010000250.1 GCA_026393655.1 Actinomycetota bacterium
GAAAAAATCGCAAAAAATGTGAAAAAATCTGAATAGTCGTTCAAATCTTTTCGCGCGATTCGCGCCTGCAATTTTCGTTGTGCTCTGGAGTACTGGCTTTGTAGTCGCGCGCTATGGCACGCGCGATGCTGGTCCGCTCACATTTCTATGCGTGCGAATGGCTACTGCCGGCGTGTTGTTGTGGTTATTCGCCTCACTAACTGATGCACCAAAAATAACGAAATCAAATCTCTCAATTTCGGTGGTTGTCGGCATTTTGATGCACGCCGTTTATTTAGGTGGAGTATTTGTCGCTATTGACAATGGCCTTCCATCGGGGCTTAGCGCTCTGATCGCTGGGCTTCATCCTGTTGCTACTTGTGTTGCAGGGCGACTATTTCTTAAAGAACGATTGAGTGAAAAACAAATATTTGGTGTTTTTTTAGGATTGACAGGCGTCTGTGCAGTCGTCATTGAAAAACTTGAAGATACAAATGGTGGCGTAACAAAGGTTGCGATGATTGCAATGATTATTTCTGTATTCGGCTTGACCGTCGGCACCTTGTTACAACGAGCATTCAGCCAGCAGATTCCACTTTTGCGTGGCACGTCGGCGCAGTTTCTCTCATCCGGGGTAGTTCTAGCGATCGCTGCAATTTACAGCGAGCAGTGGCAGATTAAATTCACCACACAAACGATGCTGGCTTTGTCGTGGGGAGTCTTAGTTCTTTCGCTCGGTGCGGTATTAATCATGTTTGTTCTGCTTGCGCGTCACCCAGCGGCACGAGTAAGTAGCCTATTTTTTCTCACGCCCGCATTAAGCACAATCGAAGGCGCGATTTTATTCGGCGAGCGTCTCGGCTGGCTCGCAGTTGCTGGCCTAGTCATCGCAATTTTCGGGGTTCGACTCACCATGCAATCAACCAACGTTGATTAACTTGCCAGGTAAGTGTTTATCGCTTGTCGAATAATGTCGCTGCGAGTTATTCCCTCTATCTTCGCACGACGGTCAATTGACTTGACAATCGCTGGCTCAATGCGCACTGGCACGACTTGCGCAACCGCTTTACCCATCAGCGGCCGACCAGGCAAGCGAGTGAACTTTGACAAATCAAAGTCTCGCGTCGCAACGTCGTCAGCCATTCTCTCAATGTCTGAATCTTTGACTACGATGCCACTTTTAAGCCGGTAAGTTTTTTGTCGTTTCTTCATCTAAGTGCTCCTTTCAATCAGCGGCATCATGCTTTTTCGAATTTTCATCGAGTGGATTACTAAGAAACTTTGATCTTCTTTTTCTAGGACGATTATCTCTAAAAGATTTCCCGCAGAGTCTGGTCCGATTATCAAGATCTTGACTTCATGACTTTCTTGATCAAGCACGAATAGGGCAATTGAGTTTTCGTAAGCGTGGCGGATATCGAACTCACTGATCCCGTGCTTAAATGCTGAGTCATGAAACTGTAGATCATCATATCGTAATACGAAACCATATGCAAATTTGTCGGGTCGGGGCTGAAGTATTCGACGAGCTTTGCGTTTACGGCGGGGCACACCATGATGTGTAAGACGAGCATCGCTTACGGATGTGGGCGAAAACGGAGCAAAAACTGTGCGGGATTTTATGCTTCGGCGCTGGTGAGATCAGGCCCGAGAACAATGTTTCCACTGAAGTGCGCAGCAGCCAGCGCAAGCCAATCGGCCTCTTGACCAGATTGCATCGCTGGCACATAGTGCGTCAACATCAAAGTCTTCACGCCGGCGCGAGCCGCAGTTTTCGCGGCGTCCTCAACACTTGAGTGATAATCGAGAATATCTGTCGTGCGTGACGCGAGGGCTGGCACGAACTGTTTAACTAGCTCAAGTAAATCTGGACGCAAAACTGTCTGCACATAAATATCAGCATTCAAACACAAAGCGTCTAGTTCGTCACACGGCACGGTATCGCCCGCAAGTACAACTGATTTCCCTTCGGCTTCGATACGAAAGCCGATCGTTGGTGTCACTGGTCGGTGATCGGTGCGACCAACAATTACACGCGCTTCACCAATCATGAA
>JAPKZT010000119.1 GCA_026393655.1 Actinomycetota bacterium
TGCCGTGCGATTGCCGAATCTGCCACCACCCATAATTGATATTCCAGAAATTTTGTCGACCAAATCTGGCGCGGCACGCAATGCCAATGCGATATTCGTCAAAGGCCCAGTTGGCACTAGCCACAAGCCAGGGTTTGCGCGAACCGTATCAATAATAAAATAGACAGCGTTAGTGCCGTCTGCGGGGCGTGATGGCTCGGGCAAATTCGCTCCGTCCATTCCGCTTTCGCCGTGAATGTATGCAGCGTGAATCGGCTCGGCGACTAGTGGGCGACTAGCACCAGAATGCAACGGCGCACTCGACCCGCACAAGTCAAGAATAATTCGTGCGTTTTTAGTTGTAAGCGACAATGGTGCATTACCCGCCACGGTTGTCACACCCAAAACATCTGCAAATTTTGACGCAACGATCAGCGCAAAAGCGTCGTCATGACCCGGATCACAATCCATTAGAACTTTAATTTTGGCTGTCATAGAAATTAGTCTTTCGCACAATTTTTATTAAAAACGTTATTTGCTACTTCAATGATGACACAATTAGAGCCATGATCAACAAAACTCAAACACTTGTATTATCCGATATTTGGCCAAAACCGCAAGCACGAACACAAACCATTATTCGCAACGCCACGTTGGTTATCGGCTTCGCATTACTTACGGCGATCTGTGCACAAATTCGAATTCCACTTGGTTTCACGCCAGTGCCAATAACTGGTCAAACATTTGCCGTGCTGCTTGCTGGTGCTGCACTCGGCACAAAACTCGGTGCACTCAGTCAAGTTACGTATTGGCTTGCCGGTCTGATCGGCTTGCCGTTTTATTCGAATGCCGCAAGTGGCTGGAGCGTCGGCACAGGCGCAACCATGGGTTACATGATTGGATTTGTCTTGGCAGCCGCAGCCGTAGGTCATCTGGCTGAACGCAAACACGATCGTCAATTCATCACATCGTTGCCTGCAATGATGCTTGGTTCAGCGATTATCTATATTTGTGGCGCAACTTGGCTTGCTCACTCGCTGAACATTGCGGTGGCAACTGGCGAAGATAATGCGATCAGTCTTGGCGTCGCACCATTTCTAATTGGTGACTTAATAAAGGTTCTGCTAGCAGCAGCCTCTACTTCGACTATCTGGCAGGTTATTAAAAACTAGACAATTGGATGGTGGCAAGCAACGAATTGGCCAGGTGAGACCTCACGCAATTGTGGTTCTTGCTCTGCGCAAAGTGCTGATGCACCGACACATCTAGTTCTAAAACGACAACCACTTGGCGGGTTCATCGGCGACGGTGGTTCGCCTTGCAATAGTTCTGTTCTAATTTGCTTTGTTGGATCAGGAATTGGCACCGAATTAAGCAACGCGCGAGTGTAGTGATGGGCTGGTTTGGAGTAAAGAACATCTGGCGGAGCAACTTCGCAAATCTTGCCGAGATACATCACCATCACACGAGTGCTTATCGCTTTGACAACTGCCAAGTCATGCGAAATAAACAGCATCGTCAAACCAAAAGTTTCTTTCATTGAAAGCAACAAGTTAAGAATCTGTGCTTGAATACTCACATCAAGAGCACTAACCGGTTCATCGCAGATCAACATTCGCGGGTCGAGCGCGAGAGCACGCGCAATGCTGATTCGCTGACATTGCCCACCAGAAAACTCATATGAGCGACGATTCAAAACAAGTTCTGGGTCAAGACCGACACTTTGTAAAAGCTTATTGATCCGCTCATCTCGCTCTGCGCGAGTGCCGCGATCCCAAATCTCAAGTGGCTCGTCTAATAACTGATGCACCGTCATGCGTGGGTTAAGTGACGAAATCGGATCTTGAAAGATCATCTGCATCGAAGTTCGTGCCGAACGAAGGTTTTCTTTGGGTAGCAGAGTCATATCTGTGCCGTCGAAAATAACTTCGCCAGAATTTGGTGGTGGCAATTGCAAAATTGCTCGAGCCAAAGTCGTTTTACCGCATCCAGACTCGCCCACAATTGCCAAAGTTTCACCTCTGACTACGTCAAAACTTAAACCTGATACCGCTTTAACAATCTTGTCTTTAGCAACTCGAAACTCAACCGTTAGATCTCGCACGGTCAACACCGCATCAACGGTGTTACGCATGTGGGCTGTGCCTGAACCCGCCATTACAACGCCTCACCAATCGGAAACCAGCAACGATAGATATGGCCGTCTGGGTCTGTTTGTAACTCTGGATGGTCTGTCGTGCATTTGTCTTGGGCATATTTGCAACGTGGGGCAAAACCACAACCAGCGGGGCGATGTGTTGGGTCTGGAAGTCGACCAGCAATTACTGAAAGGCGCGTTCCTGATTTGTGGTCAACTCGCGGAATCGAATCAAGCAGAGCTTCCGTATACGGCATGCGCATGTCAGCAAAAAGTTTCTTATACATAACTGCGACATAGTCAGTGTTGCCTGCAACAACACCCAAGTCATGGGTCACTAGAACCATCGACATATTCAAGTCTTCACGTAACTCGCGCAACAGTTGCAAAATTTGTGCCTGCACCGTCACATCGAGTGCGGTAGTCGGCTCATCAGCAAATAAAAGTTTTGGATTACATGCGATTGCTATTGCGATCATCACGCGCTGGCGCATTCCGCCTGACAATTGATACGGAAACGACTTAAGCACAGCCGCCGCATTTGGTATGCGCACGAGTTCGAGCAATTCTTTGCTGCGTGCCATCGCATCGCTTTTAGTCATGCCAAGTCGAATGCGCAGGCCTTCAGAGAGTTG
>JAPKZT010000035.1 GCA_026393655.1 Actinomycetota bacterium
GCGGCTTCAACAACTCCGCGACCCGTCGCTGATTCTCGACCGAGTGATCCGCCCAGTTCGATTGGTTTGCCCGTCACAACACCAGGCACAATGTGACCAACGCTCGCCGAATATTGATCGAGCACCCACGCCATCACCTGTGAGTTTGTTCCGACATCGGGTGCAGGGACATCTTTGTCTGGGCCGAGAAATGGAATCAATTCTGAAACATACCGTCGTGTGATGCGCTCAAGTTCGGCACTTGACATCAGATTGGGATCAATTGCGATTCCGCCTTTGGCACCGCCGAGTGGCAAATTCATGATTGCGGTCTTGAGTGACATTCCAATTGCTAATGCAACAACTTCGTCGCGAGTCACGCCTGGGTGGTAACGAATACCTCCCTTGGCAGGGCCGCGGGTTGTGTTGTGATGTACGCGCCAGCCGACAAGGTGATCTCGTGTTCCGTTGTCGCGCCTAAACGGAATCGAAACTTCTAAGACACGGCGGGGTGCGATGATCGTTTCAATTAACCCATCTTCTAGACCGAGCCACTCGCCAGCCTGGCGCATGCGGAGTTCCGCAGAATCAAGTGAAAGCTCTTTTACTATTTGTTTTGCAGTCATAATCTATTATTCCCTAATTGGAAAAATTTAAAACAAAGATGAGATGAACATTGAGTTATTTAACCTCACGCAAGCGCGGCCATTTACCAACTTTGTCCAGTTCAACTAATGCTGCTGGCATATCTTGTGGTGACATTGGGTGACTGATCAAATAGCCCTGTGCTTGACTGCAATCTAAATCTGCGAGCGCGTGAAGTTGTTGGGTAGTTTCTACACCCTCGGCTACGACTTCGAGACCAAGAGATTTCGCCATAGCAATAATCGTTTTAACAAGAGTACGTGAATTTTGGTCCGTGGCAATGTTGCTGACAAACGACTTGTCAATCTTCAAACGATGAATTGGAAATCGTTGCAGAAACGACAGCGAAGAATAACCCGTGCCAAAGTCATCAATCGCGATGCGGACACCTAGATCTGAGAGACTGCGCAATGTTTCTAAGGCTTGTTCGGGCTGAGTAATCATGACGCTTTCAGTCACCTCAAGCCAAAGTTGTTCGGCAGGCATATGCGAACGAATTAATGCTTCGTTTACGATCGCAACAAATTTCGGATCATGCAATTGTCGCGAAGATACATTCACCGACATAGTTGCTTCACGAGAACAAATGCCCTCGTTGATCCATCCTCTTAAATGGATAAGTGCCTCGAGTAAAGCCCATGCGCCGATTGGCATGATGATCCCAGTTTCTTCGGCTATCGGAATAAATTCGGTTGGGGTAACAGCCGTCCCGTCTTCCATATTCCAACGCATCAAGGCTTCAAAACCAGTGACATCTCCCAAATCAATATCTATTATCGGCTGATGTACAAGCCGTAGTTCTCTTCGCTCGAGTGCTCTGTAAAGAGCAGTTTCTATTGCAAGACGCTTCTTCGCGTGCTCATCCATTGACTCATCGAATACGGCAACACAGTTGCGACCTGCTTCTTTTGCCCAATACATCGCTGTTTCCGCGTTGCTTAATAATTCGGCAGCAGATTTAGTAAAATCTTTGCGATAGTTTGCAACCCCGATACTCGCTGAGACAAAAATATCTCCATGATTAAGTGAAAATGGCAGCACCAAAAGTGCGAGAATTTTGTCTGCTGAAACTACTGACTCAATTGCAGTCTTACTATGGTTATCAATCAAAACAAACTCATCGCCGGACAGTCGTGCAACAACGCAATGTTCTTCTATTCCGTCTTGAATTCGTTTGGAGATCGCTACGAGCAATGCGTCACCGGCGATATGTCCATGATTGTCGTTGATTGACTTGAATCTGTCAATGTTTATATGAAGAACCGTTGGAGTTGTGTCGTGTTGATTGACATCTTGCAAACTGAGCGATAGATGCTCGAGGGCAAACTCACGATTTGGTAGCGATGTCAGCGAATCACTCTGCAGCATCGTGCGCATACTTCTTACAACTCGGCGAAGATGTAATAGTTCAAAAGTGACCCGAATTGTAGAAAAAGCCGCAACTGAGATAATCGAGATCAGTCGAATAGTTCGGTCAGTTTCAGTTATCGAATTCTTCTCGTTTATATATATCATCCATGCAATACACCAGATTGATACCACAACGACAAATACACTCAGTAAAGTTTGGGAAGTTGTTTCGCTAGTCGGTTTACTTAGTCGCTTGAAATTCGCAATGCATGCGCATATAAACAGGGTCAAAAGCACCATTAGCCACCACGATTGGTTGCTGATTTGAGACATCACGAAAACGGTACTACAGATCATTCGGTGACGAACTCGTTTTCTAGATAGTCTGATCTCTCGATGAGCGTCTCAATGGCTGCAGTGACGGTTGTCGTTCCAGGGTCGCATCTGATGGCGAGTTTATTAGGCGAGCGAGACTCGTATCTCAGACTAATTGAGAAAAGTTTTCCGAGCACCGCAATTTCGGTGCGAGGCAATGAGATTTCAATCTCGGGAGAGAATAGTGATCTTGTCGGTTGTCTGTTTGAAGAATTGACGGGTTTGCTTCAAGGTGGAGAGAATTTAGACTTGGTTGTGGTATCGCGAAGTATTGACATGGTTCGTTCTAATGAGCGTCCGACATCAGTTCTCACAGAAGATATTGTTCGGCTCAGTCAAGGCAAACCAGTACGTGCCAAGACTTCAGGACAAAAACGATACGTAGATGCAATACGAGACAATGTAATTACCTTCGGGCTAGGCCCAGCAGGAACGGGAAAGAGTTGGTTGGCGATAGCGATGGCCGTTCAGGCACTTCAAACGAAATCAGTTCAAAGGATTATTCTTACTCGGCCTGCAGTTGAGGCAGGCGAGCGGCTTGGGTTTTTGCCAGGAGATTTAATGGCGAAACTTGATCCATATTTGAGACCACTATATGACGCACTGCATGACATGATCGGAGCTGAAGGCGCTCTAAAACTCGCCGAAAAACAGATTGTCGAAGTTGCACCTCTCGCTTATATGCGCGGAAGAACTCTGAATAATAGTTTCATCATTTTAGATGAAGCACAAAATGCGACACCTGAACAAATCAAAATGTTTCTCACACGAATTGGTTTTGGATCAAAAGTTGTCGTTACTGGAGATACGACTCAAGTTGATATACCAGATAATCGAAGTGGATTAATTGGTCTTGAGAATATTTTGCAAGACATTGAAGGTCTGGCATTTGTACACTTGGATACACGTGATGTTGTGCGTCACCGAATCGTCGCTGACATAGTCGCGGCGTACGAGCGAAAGCTCGGCACAATGGCTAGCAACCGTGTCTGAGCCTCACGTAAAGAAAACAGGACCACAAAAAGTTGGTGGCGACGGGGATATTGAAATATTCTGTGCTGATGAACAGAGTGATGTTGTAATTGATGTACCTCGCTGGCGCCAATTGTGTGAAGATGTTTTGCGCTCTCAAGGAGTTCGAGGTGCAGCAGAATTGACATTGATGTTTGTGCCAGAAACAGCCATTGCGGGATTGAACGAGCAATACATGGGGAAGGTCGGCTCCACTGATGTATTGGCTTTTCCGCTGGATGCTGTCGAATCATTTCGGTCGCCGGGGCCTGGTGCGATCTCTCGTGGACCAGAGCGTGTGCCAATTGATATGAATGAATTGCCAATTTTGCTGGGTGATGTTGTCGTCTGCCCATTTGTGGCTAATCGTCAAGCACAAAATCATGCCGGAAACCTTGACGACGAAATCGCGCTATTGATAGTGCACGGAATATTGCACGTACTTGGCTTTGATCATGATACGGATGAGAAAGCGACGAAGATGCAGAATTGCGAACGTGAGCTTTTGGAAAAACATCACTGGAACTCTTCAATGCCGGACTCGTTCAAGAAGGTTTACGAATTATGATTTTCGCCATGATGCCGACGAATGCTGATATCTGGATGTTTGTTGTGATTGTTGTGCTGCTTTTTGGTTTGACGTTTTTATCATTGGCAGAAATGAGTTTGTCGCGAATTACAAAACAGAAGGCACAAGCGCTCGTTGATCAAAAAGCAAAGAGCGCAAAACTCATTTTAAGACTCGCGGCTGAGCCAACTCGGTGGGTAAACCCGTTACTGCTTACAGTAAATATTTTTCAAACAGTACAAGCAACGTTGACCGGTGTCGTCGCCGGTCGTTTATTCGGTGCAGCAGGTGTGTTGATCGGTGTGACTTTAAATGTGATCATATTTTTTGTACTGGCGGAGGCTGTGCCAAAAACTTATGGGCTTTTGCATCCAGTTCGAGGTGCGACCGTAACCGCACGACCAGTCTCAGCGATTGTTGGCTTTTTCCCGTTGCAGATTATGTCTCGCTGGTTGATCAAACTCACTAACTTGATTGTTGGTGGTGAAGGTCTGGCTGCAGGCCCTTTTATTAGTGAGCAAGAGTTTCTAGGGATTGTAGAAGCGGCGGCTCAAGACTCTGTAATTGAGCACGAAGAACGTGAGCTGATTGAATCGGTGATTGAATTTGGTGACACTGTCGTACGCGAAATAATGATTCCGCGTCCTGACATTGTTTCAATTAATGATGACTTGACCGTGACTAAGGCACTAGACATTGTCGTTGCGAACCAAC